>CAZFSX010000005.1:0-25480 GCA_964522115.1 uncultured Pseudobdellovibrionaceae bacterium
ACGGTGACTTAATTTTGCAGCTGCAACGATGGCACTATCTTGAATGCGTATGCCATGGTGAATTTCGTATTTTTCTTTTAAACCACGCAAAATCGAAATGGTATCTTCAACAGAAGGCTCGCCGACAAACACTTGCTGAAAGCGGCGCTCTAGGGCCGAATCTTTTTCAATATGCTGACGATATTCATCAAGCGTAGTAGCACCAATACAACGCAATTCACCTCGAGCAAGTGGCGGCTTTAGCATATTCGAAGCATCCAAACTGCCTTCTGCTTTTCCGGCTCCCACAACTGTATGCAATTCATCGATAAATACAATGATCTTTTTTCCTGTGACAGCTTCAACTGTTTGAACCGCTTGAATGTAATCTTGCATGGATTGCATTTGAGCAGCGGGAGTATTGGCTTTGGCTATCCCAGCAATCTGACCCACACTTGTTTCAATCACAAAACTGTGATCCAAAGCTTGTTTAAATTTTGGATGCTGAGAATAATCCTCTTCCAACAACATACGAGCCACTTTATGCACAATAGTTGTCTTCCCTGCGCCCCGAGGCCCCACAAGGACAGGATTTTTTCCTTTACTGCGAACCAAAGTTCTTAGGACCAAGCGTGCTTCATGATCACGACCAATGATGGCTGGAAACTCGATATGACGTTGTTGCTTCAACAAAAGATCATCAGTGATATATTCTGTCGTGGTCTTTAATAAAATATCCGCAGCAGCTGCGGAATCCTTATCAAAACCACCCGATTCATATTTCCCCTGCATCATCATCTTCAGCATTTTCTTTAAACTACCCGAAACATCCAATGAATCAAAATTTGAAGATGCCGAGGAAGCTCCCTGATCCCGAGAAGAAAACTCCTGCTGACGACCGCCACCTGATTGACCACCGCGAGACGCCCCTTGAGCCCCACGCCCCTGATTTGCACGCTGTTCATCCCTGGAATTTCCGCGACCGCGATTGGATGCTTCTGATTGTAAATTGAAAAGAAGAAGACCTGAAAGAAGAATGCGCCAGAACATAGTTTGACCCCCCAAAACTACGCTTAATTGCGAGATCCTTCTGCCTGGCTTTTTCAAGCTTGTCAAATAAGAGTCTTAATTATTCCAATCTATAGGCATTTCACCCCGTGCCATCAGGTAATCATTGATTTTTGAAAAGGGTTTGGAACCAAAAAATCCCCTGTGCGACGACAAAGGCGATGGATGTACACACTCTAAAACAAGGTGTTTTTGACGATCGATCAAGGCACCTTTTTTTTGAGCATAGGCACCCCACAAGACAAAGACCAATCCTTGACGTTTTTCATTCAAAAGCTGAATCACATCATCCGTGAATTTTTCCCAGCCCTTGCCCTGATGAGAATTGGCCTGACCAGCTTCCACAGTCAAAACGGCATTCAATAATAAAACACCCTGCTTGGCCCAAGCTGAAAGGTCGCCAGATTTAGAAATTTCAATTCCAACATCGGACTTGCGCTCTTTAAAAATATTTTGCAAAGAGGGTGGCAATCCTATTCCTTGTTGCACCGAAAAACACAAGCCATGGGCCTGTCCCGGTCCATGATAAGGATCCTGCCCCAAAATCACCACTCGCACTTGATCAAAGGGAGTCAACTGCAAGGCGCGAAAGTAGTTTTGTTTTTCAGGATAAATTGTTTTTTTTTGTCGATACTGCTCTTTCAAAAAATTGCGAAGCTGATTCATGGATTCTTGTTGAAAAGAATTTTGCAATTGCAACTTCCAACAATCAGGCAATGCGGGTGAGGACGAAGTTGCTGCAGCAGATGAAGACAAAGTAGTTTGTTCTGTTTTGAGACTGTCAAGGTCCTGTATCATTGAAAGACGCTCCTGGTGTGAAAAAACTTTTTCAGTCTTCCAAGTCCTTTGTCAAGAAAAGTCCAAGCTGAAAAGCTTTAAAACTGTACCTTCCAATAGATTTCGCCAACTTGACAGGACAAAATCCCCCACCACTGTTACAATAAGAAGAAAAGGAGGCCCCTATGAAGACCCCCTTCGAACATGTTCTTGATTTGAATCATTTAGATCCCGATCTGAAGTCTTACATTCTTCAGACCATCACTGAATTCGAACCCTTCACAACGCCAGAAACCATGGTGGCTGTTGTTGCTAAAGACCCTTTAAAATTGAAAAAACAATATCTTGAAAACGGACAAGATTGGGACGCAAAAAAAATGAAAAAACTCCACCGAGTGTCCATTGCCCTATTTGAAGACAAAGCCAAAGTGGAAGAAGAAGCTTTGGGAGAAGATCTTTATCAAGCCATTCGTGGAGCCAAAGAAAAACTCTTGATCAAATTAGGAGCTATCCATGATCAAGTGATCAGCTCTTCAGAAAGAGACTCACAGATTCAATCCGTGCTGGCGAATACCCAGCTTCACTGATTAAAGATTACCGGAAACCTGACGTGCGGCTTTTTTTTCCAGTTCTTGACTGACTAAAAGGCCGATCACGTTTTGCAAACGCGTGAACACTTCCATATCTGCGGGTAGATCTTGGCGAAGCTCCATGGTCAAAACGGGCTTTTGTCTTTCAAACCAAAGGTAACGCCCCAAGCTTCCAGGAAAATGTCCTAAACTTTTCCATGGCAAATAATCATTTCTTGGAAAGGTGACTTTAGGACCATCAAAATCCAGAACCTTCAATGGAGTATGAATCGAAACCGTAAAGTTGGGTTGAAAATCTTCGATATGCTGAAGGGCACATTTTGTTTCAGGTTCGCTGCCTGAACTTGGCCCAGGAAAACGACGAGGGGCTGATGCCTGCTCTTTTTTCCAAGCTGTCACCGCTTTTTCCTCCCAATCTTTCGTGGGAAAATTGCGGTTCACATCCACCTTATTGGCATTAGTGCGTGTTTTTCTTAAAACACCATCAGGATTCAGCAAGGGAACCACTCGCCATGAATTGCGTGGATCAATCTTTTCTAAATACTCCATCCAGTAACGTCCCACCGTTCCTGCCGGAGTTTCATCTCCATGGATCAAGGAAAAAACTAATATTTTCTGAGAGGAAATTTGTTGGGATTTTTTATCAAAGTGAAAAATGGGACGATTTTCAACGCTGTAACAAGAAGGCAAAACTTGAGTTTGCAAACAGGCCTTTTTTAAAGCTGCTGTATCCACAGGGCCTGGAAATTTTTTGAGACTTTCAAAGCAGTAATCAGAAACAGCCATAGGCTCTGCTGCCTTGGGCTCAGATGGTGCATTTTCCGCAAAGCTAGAAACTGCGATCAATGAAAAGGAAATGAATATTTTTTGCAATAAGCTCACGGACAACCTCGTTGAAACTCTGTTTATTATGTCTGAATTTCAACGAGGAATCTAGTCCAACTTCTCACTTGATTAAAGTTGAGCTGTCGGTTGATTTTGTGACGTTGGAGCTTGCGCTTGAACAGGTGCTGCTGGAGCTACCGGAGCAGCTGCCATGGGAGCCACAGGAGCCTGCTGGATCTGCTGAACGGGTTGCTGATAGGCCACTGTATTTTGCACAACCGGAGCTGATTCTTGCACGGGGCGAGTTTCTCCATCGATTTCGGATAAGCCCTGTTTAAAGCCGCGAATCGCTTTTCCAAGACTTTGACCAAGAGCTGGCAAACGAGATGGTCCAAAAAGAACCAATGCAATCAAACCAAGCAACAAAATATGTGTCAAACTGAACTCACCCATGGGAACTCCTTTTTAAGTGCACCTTTTTTACACAATCCATTTTAAGACGGCAACCGAAATTTCTAAGTCTTTCTGCCCCTATCTTTTCAGAATGTTTCATGCAGAGACGGTTAAGAACTCTTGATTCGAAAATCTAAGACCTAGGTCATATACTCTATTTATGCAGGACGTTGTTGGTTATGAATGGACCCCTCGGGGGTATTTTGCTCCCGAATCCAGGCCGAGCATCGCCTCTTAACCCAAAAAAGGAGCTTACGAATGCTGATCAAAGGCAGCTACAGTTTTGTGATTATGATGGTGATTAACCCGGTCCTTATACTTTTTTTTCAAAATTGTTCGATGACAGAAAGATCCTATGCCTCGGAATCGGCACGGAAGGCCGATCCCTCACCCCAGACGGTGCGACAAAAGATAGAGAAGTTCGGGCTTTTCAAAGGCATGCCAACGAACTTCTCAGCACTGTCTTATGTTTGAAGACCAAGCTGGGCGCTGGTAATACCCAGGGGGTGAGGGCGTGAAAAAGAACAGCCCTCTATTTCTTTACAAGCTGTAGGAAAACGATTAAGCCATCACCACAAGGTGGTGATGGCAATGTCTGAAATCGAAGCTCGTCTGATCAAAAATTTCAAAAAAAAATCAGCTCTGGCCAAAAAATACAATGTCACCGCTTGGAGACTTTACGATTGGGATATTCCCGAATTCCCTTTTTATATCGACATTTACAATGATCACTATGTTGTCTTTTCAAAAACAAATCCCGCCATCCCAAGGGATCAATTGCACTTAGAAAAAGGAATCCAAGCCATTCAAACGGCATTCCAGGCGGCCAAAGAAAAAATCATTGTGAAACATCGTGAGCGCCAAAAAGGAGAAAGTCAGTACGAACGACTTCAACGGTCGGAACAATTTCTGGTTGTTCAAGAAGGGCCGGCTCAATTTTCTGTGAATCTATGGGATTATTTGGATACAGGACTTTTTTTGGATCACCGCCCGCTTCGCAACAAGGTTTATCAAGAAGCTGAAGGAAGGAATTTTTTAAATTTATTCTGTTATACAGGAGCCTTCAGTGTTTTTGCGGCCCTGGGCGGAGCAAAAACGACCAGTGTGGATATGTCAAAAAACTACCTAGAATGGACTCGGAAAAACTTTGAGTTGAACAAAATTTCATTGGAGTCCCACCGATGGATCGAGGCGAATGCTCTGGAATTTTTGCATGGACCTGTATTTGAACAGTTCGACTTGATATTCTTAGATCCACCCACCTTTTCGAATTCAAAAAAAATGGACCAGAATTTTGAAGTTGAAAGAGATCAAATCGACTTAGTGACTTCCACCATGAAGTTTTTAAAACCCAAGGGAAAACTGTACTTTTCCAACAATAAGCAAGGTTTCAAATTGGACCCATTTTTAAAACAAACGTTCCAAATTGAGGATATCACGGCAAAAACAATTCCATTTGATTTTCATCAGGCAAAACCCCATGTTTGTTTTTCAGTGACTGAAAAAAATGATGGTGTTGAAGTGGCTCATCGTCTATAAACCGACCTGATTCTTCTTCACATGCCAGGAGTCCACATGCCAAAATGGAATTTTATTTTTTTTGCTTTACTTTCCTTCTTTGCCCAAGCACAGACCGCTCCTGCTGGATTTTCAAAAAACCTATGCTCAGACCTTTTTCAACAAATCACAGCTTCCGAACAAAAGATAACGGATGATATTTTTGAAACTGCTCCTTATAAAACCTCTCTTGATGAGTTTCAAAAATATCTCGACAAGCTGACAAGTCGTCCTATCAATGAAGACACTCGCTTTAAAATTGCACAAACATGGAAAAATGCCTCTCGCCAATCAAATCAAAATGATGATTTAAAACCATCGGAGCTTCAATCTTTGATCGTTCAGTCCATGATTCAAATTTATAAAACATGGCATACTCACCACGGAACGACAAATCAAGGTACTCTTCACTTTCACACGAACTACTTGATGTATCATATTCTAACAACCATCCATGGTTTTCAGTTTTGGAAAAATAGAACAAGCCCCATTCTTTCTGATCATCAAATTCTATTGCAAAAAATTCGTTTTCTTAATTCTCTGAAACTAGATCTTGCGAAAGAGTACCAACGCGTTCTTCCTCAACTAGATCTGGACACCAGAATGATTTCATTTTTATTAAGAAATTCAGAGGAGCAATTTCATAGTTTCATTGAAAATCTGACGAAAGTAGAACCGCAAAAAAGACAGATCAAAGTCATTTTGTTTGGAAAAAATAAAAGTATTCATCGCCATTTAACAAGTCATGAACTTGATCTTCGTTTTTTAATCTTAGAAAACGGAGCAAATTCTTCGGCGATCTTTCTGAAGGAGTACGAACTTAAAATGTTGGCTATTATGATCAGTGAAATGACGATGCCGTTAAAAGACGCCGAAATCATTCATTTGGCAACTGCTATTCAAAATATGATTTACCTTCGAATCATTCGTCATGTTCGGTATCAAGCGCCTCCTCGACCGCAGGATGAAGTGGTTGAATTGTTGAATCGTCTAGAAGCTCTTTTGGTTTCTGTGCGAGATCAACTCAAAAAACCATCTACGGAACTTGATCAAATTCTAGAAAAAACCATCGGTTCACGCATTTATTATCGAGGTAGAAAAAATATGCACCTTGAGAACAAAGCAGCCATTGTCAGATTTCTTCAACAAAATTACCAATCAAATCCTCAGCAGTTCATGAGTAATCTTGGGAAACAGATATTATCTTTTAATTATATATTTTCTGGACACGATAAAACTGTGGAAACAAATTATTCCATTCTTACAACACCTCGAGATTTTCAAAACTTCATGTCGGTTGTCACAAATGTGGAACATCAATCTCAATTAGCTTTGGGATTTCTTTTGGGTCATCAACAACATAATTTTAAAGAATTGGGTGCTTACTGGTTTTTTCAGTTTTACCATCTTGTCTTATCCATGTCTGTGCGATCAAGTCTGATAGAATCTTTTTTATCCACTAAGCCATTGTCTACATTTTCTGGTGGTGACTTTGAAATTTTATTCAAGCACCATGAAGTGCAAAACAACCCTTCCCTGAGGGGCATTTTAGAAAACAAGAAACGTCAACTGAACGAATCATCAGAAGGAGATAAATACCTATGAATAAATTAACCTATGCAGCTCTCCTATTTCTCTTCACTCAAATCAGTTGTGCACACCCCAAAGAGCGTCCTATGCTGGTTTCTGCAACAACGAATAATTCTGAAAAAACAATCACTCAACCGGAAACTCAAACCTGGAAGTGTCAGGGAAATCACCCCTCTCTAAAACAACTCAACCTTTGCGTTGGCTACCGATGGCTGAAGCAGGTGGATGATCAATGGGTTCCTACAAATGAAGTATCAACACAAGATGATGAATCTGTGCTTCAAGTTTGGTTTTATTCTGCAGAAACTCCCTTAGTTATTGTCAAAGCAACATTTCCCATCAAAGTGTTCACCTATATGGTGATGAAGACAGGCTCTCATCCTGGACCAAAAGGAAAGCCACTTCTGTTACAAGATGGAAGTTATCGTATCCATGGGATTTCATTTTTCATGGATGAACAATGGCAAATTCATATTCAGGCTTTGCATTCAGACAAAAAAACTATCTTAGATAGCACTTACTTCGAACAATGGGTCAAATAGGATGAATCACATGAGGTCTGCTCTATGGGTGATTGGGATTCTTTGTTGGTTTTCCTCTGGCCATGCCAGCCCCTGCTGTGGAGCAAGTTTTCTTGTTCCCAATTTAGTCACCAATGATCAGCAAGGACATCTTCTGTTGTCCACAGCCCTGTCGAAAGAAGTTCAAGTTGTTGATTCTGATGGTTATTGGTCAAAGCCGACACATCCTCTTGTGAAACAATCTTTCCAAATCAGCTCTGCCTACCGATGGAAAACTCTTCAAGCAGGAATCACCCTTCCCCTTCTGCGGAATGTGGTCGAAGAATCATCATCACCACTTCTGTTCGGAGATCTTGGATTGTCTGCAGGATGGACGGCCTGGGATCATCCGGTCGAAATTGAAAAATTGATTTTCTTTTTGCAATATCAACATCCCTTTGGAAAATCGAAATTTTCAACGACCAATATGTTGCAAGTATCTTCACAAGGACTTCCATCCATTTCTTTTGGCTATTTTATGATCCGTACATGGGGGTGGATCGACATGCAAAACATGCTTCTTCTTCGTCGTTCATTTTCGAAAAATGTTTCCATCAACGATGAAAATCTGCTTCACCAACAAATGGATAGTTATGCTTTTCTTCTGGGTGCAGGATATAGCTTTGGGAAAGCGCGTCTTGGTATTGCAATTCAACCCGTCTACGAAGGGGAGGTTCGCTTTGGTGATTTTTCGACAAGCTCGTTTCAAAGACATACAGACCTAAGTCTTCACTGGAACTTCTTTCTTTCACCTCAAAGTTCATGGACAATTTCTTATACCGATCAAACATGGATTGAAGCCCCTATTTCCAGTTACTTATCTCGTAGCGTCGGCATTTCATTTCGATACGCCCTTCTTGATTAATTTTTTTGGATTCCTTGACAACTTTTTTTCTGGTCCCATGTTAATCACGTAGGAACCAAATCAAAATAATGAAGGAGGATCCCATGAGAACACTTAATTTATGGAAAAAAAATCAACCTCAATCTATCTTTGATATGATGGACGAACTTCAAGGGGCCTTCGGTCGTCAGGCCGAAATGTGGCCCGCAACAAAAGAGTCTCATAAACCTTTTGCTGATGTTCACGAAACCGAGAAGGCTTACCACTTGGCATTTGATCTTCCCGGCTTAAGTAAGGATGAAATTAAAATAGAATTCGAAGATGGCTTGTTATCTATCTGGGGAGAGAGAAAAAACGAACTGGATGAAACTAAAGATGGTGTCCATCGTCAGGAAAGATACTTTGGAAGTTTTCGTCGAAGCTTTACTCTTCCGACAACAGTCAAAGCGGATAAGATATCTGCAAAGTACGAGAATGGAGTCTTGAAAGTTGAGGTTCCAAAAATAGAAGAAACTCAAAAGAAAACGATTTCCATACAATAAAAAACCTTCCCCTCTTGGTTTTTTAAAGGGCCCCCCGCAATTCCAGCGGGGGGTTTTTATTTTTAAAATATAAATCTAAGGTAACCAACGAATTGCTAAGGTAGGAAAAATCTGACTGCGAGAATAACTGACGTCAGAGGTGGTGGTACCAACTGTCGCTTGAGTGTATGTCATGGAATAATAATTCAACTTAAATCCTGCATAAAGACCTTCCGAGATCTCAGGCATCACAGATAAATCAGCATGCAGGGATGTTCCCTTCCATTTTTCTGAAGTGCTTCCTGATGAATAACTCGCTGTCGCTACCAAATTGTAAGCGATACCTAAAGTCCATGTTTGATTCTTATCTAAGACAAATAAAACTTTTGGCCCCATATCTGATGTTGAAAATGTTTCTGTACTGGACGTGGCATCCGAAGTACTCAAACCACTCAAACTCCAACCAAGGAAAACTCTTTTTGCAGTTCCAGGAGTAAACAATAGATGGGTTTGCCAGAAGGTTTCACTTTTTGTCGCGGCCGTAGCCGTAGTGAAATTATCGGAATAATTGAATGCTTGTAACCCAAGCTCATAAGAAGCCCAAGAGGAAGAAATCCACCCAAGCCATAGAAGGAAAAAATATCGGTGAGATTTAAAACGTAACTTCATAACATCATTATGGACAAGAATTCAGATCTTGCACAAGATCCTTTTTCCAGGAAACGGTCGAACTGATTTTAACTGGACTTCACCGACAAAAAGTTGCATCAATATTCCTAGACCCTTTAAAACCGGAGTGATTTTGTATGAAGAAGTTTTGGATCATTGTTCTTTGTTTCACTTTTTCACAAATCACTTTCTCTGCCTCCAATTGTCTTCGAACAAACACCAGCTTAGACATTGGTTCTGGAACTACCAAAATTTTAGTTGCTCGTGTTAACCAATGTAAAAAAATCATCTTGAATGTCCTGATGGACGAAAAGGTTGCCATTCCCTTCAATGAAGACTTGGATCAGTCGAAAGATTTTCGATTAAGCTCTTTCATCAAAGAAAAGGCGATTGAAAAACTAACTCCCCTTTTGCAAAAAGCACGAACATTTCACCAAGGAAAAATCAAGGCCGTCGCCACTTCTGTTTTTCGTGAAGCTTTGAATGGAAAAGAATTTGCATCCTCTTTAGCTAAAGAATTGAAAATTCAAGTTCAAGTGATATCACAAAACCAAGAGGCGAATTTAGGATTCCATTCAGCCCAGGTCGTTTCTGGCAACTTTTCGGATTCCATGATGGTATGGGATATCGGAGGAGGATCTATGCAAATGATTCTTCGATCCAAAAAGAAAGAAGAAGTTTATATGGGAGCCCTGGCTTCTGTGACTTTCAAAAATATGCTTTTAAATTCAGTGATTGATGCAACTGAAAATCAAACCTCTCCGAATCCGCTTGGAGGTAAAACAGATGCAAGCCTGAAGTTGGCAGAATATTATGCTAAAATACATGTTCCTAAATCCCTGAAAGAATCCCTGAAGTCGACAGAAATTCTTGGCATCGGAGGGGTCTTCACGTCTCTTCAGCAAAAGGTGGATTCCCAATCTCATCTATTATCCAGAAAAAATCTTGAAGAACTTTTACAACAACGAAAGAACTTAACTGACGATCAAATTCCAGGTGACTATAAAGCCGTTGATGTAACAAACATTGTTTTGGTATTAGGATTTATGAAAGCCTTGGGAATTGAACAAGTCAATACTTACAAAGTTAACTTAACTCACGGCCTTCTCTTCACCATGAAGTGATTCCATTAAGACTTGAACGACTTCATTCAAAGTTTGAGCTTGTTGACTTAAACTTTCAGCTGCAGAAGATGATTGTCCTGCAATTGCCGCCGTATTATCAGTTCCACGATTTAGATTAAACATCGCCTTATTAATTTCGATCATCCCACGTGCTTGTTCTTGCGAAGCTGATGAAATCTCTGTCACCATCTGATTGACCTTGTTCACATTGGTTAAAATCTCATCAAAAACATCACGTGTGTGATGGGCAGTCGTTACTCCGAATTGAACCTTTTCTTTTCCTTCACGAGCAAAGCTTTCAATGCTAGATTTTGTTTCACGAACAATTTGATTCACTTGTTCAATACTTGCTTGCAGCAAGGTATTAATTTCGTTTGCAGAAGCCCCGCTGACGTTGGCAAGATTTCCAACCTCTTCAGCGACCACGGCAAAGCCCTTACCTTCATCACCAGCACGTGCCGCCTCAACAGACGCATTAAATGAAAGAAGTTTGGTTTGAAAAACGATCTCATTGATCATTTTTGTTTTTTCTTCGATATTTGAAATTAACTGAACGATTTGTTCAAAGCGAGCATTGCTTGCTTCTACGACATTCAATAAGTCTTGATTGCTTTGATCGATTTCCTGCATAGAAGTCATTAGCTTGTCGATAACACCTTTTCCTCGTTCGGCAACATTCAAACTTTGCTCTGAAACACGTTGGCTTTCCTGAGCATTGGCATTATTTCCATTAATGGTCGAACTGATTTGATCCACAGCCGTCACTGTCGCCTGAACATATTCTTTTTGTTCTTTAGCTGCTTTATCTAAAGTGACAGAATCTTGATTCAAAACTTGAGAGTTTGTCGACAGTGATACTGTCACTTCTCCCAATGTGGATGCAGCCCTCTCCAGAGGACGAATTAAGATATTTGTCACATAGGCAGCACCTAATCCAATCAGTATAAACAAGAAGGCTGAACTGATTAGAACAAATTGCAATAGCGTTTTTACAGGCTGGGTGATTTCATCCATGCTTTTTTCTGCGAAGACTCCCCATGTCTTGCCAAAGACTTCCAACGGAGCAAAGGAACTCAAAACGGTGTCCCCTATCGGATCAACAACGATTTCACTTCCATTTTTTTTGTTTTTTAAAACTTCTTCCAGTAACGGATGAGTCAATTTTTCTTGATTCTTGTGTGATAAATTTATATTTAATTCATCTTTTTTTCGATAAAAGTCAGACCTTAAAATCCCTTCTTCACCGACCAAGTAGATTTGCCCGGTATCTCCTTGTCCTTCGCGAGAAGCCAGCATGGAATTTAATTTCACCGTGTTTAATTCCACGGCAACCACTCCCATGACATCACCTTTTTTAATCCCTTCGGAAAGATGATCAAATTCAGCAAAGGATTTGATACAGAAAAAAGACATGGTCCTTTGAACCTGAGGATAATATTTAAAATCAAAAAACTGAACATTCTTCCCATCACTCTTCATCGAGGACTGAAAGCATTCTTCTAACAGCGTTCCTTTGTATGTTCCAGTGGTCACACTGGTTCCTCCAAAGTGTCCATAGGAATTAGGCTGTGCCGAATAGACAACTTGCCCATTGATATTGATTAATAGAATATTCCCCACACCGTAGGCATCGATCAATCGTTGAACAGAAGGACCATATCGTCGATCTAAATCTTGAAAGGCTGTTGCACTCAGCGCCTGATCTTGTCCAATCACATATCCAGCACCATAAAATGCGCTTTCATAGGCTAGAAACAATCCTTCCATCAAGCGGTCTTGGCCTAAAATCAATGAAAAATCTTGGCTTCGTTTAAAAAAATCTAAAATTCTGGACTGGGCGACAGTTCTCAGTGAATTTTCTTGATCTGTCGCCATATGAATCAAAGAGTTTCGAGATCGAACATAGGATATGACCAAAGACAATGAAATCGACAGGAAGGTGACACCTAAGACTAAACCTATAATTTTTCCTCGAACTCCAATTTCTTGTCGCTTGATCATAAACCTATCCTACAAGTTGGCTTTATTTAATATCTTCTTTCCACACGCCGGATCCTGCAATCCATGATGTATTATCTTTCATCTTGCATAGTTTGACATAAGAAGTTTTTGGAGTTGCTTTTTCAGCACCTGGTTTTGCCCACATATAATCAACCCATGATCCATCGGGTTTTGCTTTTGCCGCTTTATCAAACTCAACAAAAAGTGGAAATTTATTTTCATCTGTATGAGAAGTTAACGACTGACCATCTAAGCGACGCTTAATAGGGTGCATGACCATTTTTATTTCTGGCGTGGTGTCTTGAACCCAAACATAATTATCACCACAGTTTTTAAATAATAATTTTGCAGGCCAATCTTTTTTGGCATCTTGCCCTTTGGCAACGATGTCCTTACAGATTTCGTCAACTTTTGCCTCAGCTGCCTTTTTCGTGCAGGCTTCTTTTTCTGCAAGAACAACGGAAGGAAGTACGAATAAAATGAGACTCAGTGAAATGATGGTTTTTCTGAACATGGAACTCTCCTTTTTCCTTCATGATGAAGTCCGCAAAAGAGAGTTTCAAGTTAATCTTTTTCTTAGTAACAAATTCCAACCAGAGATTCAGGACCTTCGCCCCTGAGAGCAGATCTTAAAACCTGCTGCTCTTGGCGAGAATCCCAGACCAATGTCTGAGTTAGTTTCCGCGCACAATGGTGCAAACTTGGCCGTACAAAAATGCAAAGTTTGAAATATCATAATCAACAGTCGAAACCTTCACCACACGACCTGCTCTTCTTGCCGCATCGATGGAGGAATCTCCACTGACATAAAGACCCATAATGTTCGTAGAACAAGCACGCCCTTCTTTTTGTGCATCTGTATTGTCAGTCATCTGACCTGCTTCTCGATGCATATTAATAAAACCAATTCCTGTCCGTGTGTTGATGGCAGCACAACCTGACAACAGAAGCAAACCCGCAGAAATTATCATCGCTTTTTTCATAATAAGAATCCTTTCTTGAATGATTATTTATCTTGAAACAACTTGTTGAAAAATCCTACCAAAAATATTTTTACCTTCCTCATTTTCCATCCATATTTCAACTCGATCCGAAGATGTCATATAGGGAGTGCTAGCTTTCCCGTCCTGAAGAATCTCTAAAGTTCTTTTTTCAACAAGACAACTGGACCCTGCCTTGGGGTCATCATTGCTCACGGTTCCACTTCCAATCAAAGTTCCCGCCTGCAAATCTCGAGTTCTGGCGGCATGAGCAATGATTTCTCCGAAGTGAAAATGCATTTCTCCAGCATGGGCTTGGCCAAAAAATTTTTCATTGAACTTCACATGCAGAGGCAAATGCAAACGCCCTTGCTTCCAAGCCGTGCCCAATTCATCAAGGGTCACAGCAACTGGCGATAAAGCAGATGCTGGCTTGCTTTGAAAAAAACCAAACCCCGCAGAAAGTTCTTCTGGAATTAATCCTCGCAAAGAAACATCGTTGATAAGAACCACCAGAGCAATATGGTCTAAAGCTTTTTCTGCAGAGATACCCATAGGAACAAATTTTGTGATGACGCCCACTTCTGCTTCAAAATCAGTTCCAAACTCCACTGGGAATGCTGGAATATTTTCAGTGGGACTTAGAAAACGACCAGATTCCCCCTGATAGATCAAAGGTATTTTTAAAAAGGACTCTGGCATTTCAGCATTTCGAGCTTTACGCACCAATCGCACGTGATGCAGAAAAGAGGATCCATCTGCAAATAAAAATGTTCGCGGTAAGCAAGCCATAAAATCAGCTTCACTGATGGCAAACGTGGGAACCAGATCATTTCGCATTTGATGATCTAGATCCTGAAGCTTCGGCAATATTTGTTCCCACTTTTCAAGAGCCTCCAGCAAATTCTTCGCCCAAGATTCAGGAACATCGACAGCTTTTTTGAATGATGGATGTACAAGAACAAAGCGACCATCTGGTTTATTTGTTCTTAAGCTTGCTAGTTTCATGGATCAATCAAACGTGATAAGAAGTTGAACGCCCACGGATTTCACGGATTCAATCCCCTGACTTATCTTGCCAGGCAAAGTTTCAAAATACATCTCAGCACCTAATTGAGGAGCAAATTTAAAACTCGCTCCAATGGTTAATGGCACAATCAAGTTTTCAACGGAAGTTGGTTTCATTCCAGCAATCGAAGAATCCGACGAAACATTCATGGACATAATGGCTCCGGCATAGACTCCACCGAAGTCTGAAAAACTCCACATCAAAGTCGCTGGAATATCAAAATTCCAGTAAGAAAAATCAGCGGGAGTCGCGTTAGACCCAGCCGTTGTCACTGAAATTGATCGATTCGTATATAAGAAACCGCTTCGAACTTTCAAGGCATTCGTCATAGGTAGGAATGCTAAAATACCACCCTGCAAACCTGACTTTGCTCCAATATCATAGCCCGTGCCTGCAGCGGCACTGGCGGATGTATTGCGAACTCCCACAGCAACTGCTAAATCTGCAGCCAAAGCAAAACTGGATGCCATCATACCTAGAATCAATACAAGATGTTTCATAGAACCTCCATCCCCTTCAGCGTACTCTTGTTTTTAAGCCAGGGTCGATGTCTGACTATGAGTGCCGCAAAAGAATTTTATCGTCCCTTGAATAAAAATTGGATAGCCTCGAGTTAAGCATTGAGTTTTATGTTTCATTTTTCAAAAAGAGGTCAGCAGCCATGTCCACGATGAAACTTTACAATTACTTTCGAAGCTCTCCCTCCTATCGCGTTCGCATTGCGCTTCACTATCTGGAGATTCCCTTTGAGTATGTCCCTGTTCATCTTCTTCAAGACGGCGGCCAGCAGTACAAAGACACCTATGTGCAAATCAATCCTATGAAAGAAGTTCCAAGCCTTGTGGTTCAGGATAAAATCATCAGTCAGTCCATGGCTATTTTTCGATATTTACATGAAATTCACAAAGAAAGATCTCTCTTCCCACAGGATGCTTATCTTCAAGCAAAGGTGATTCAACTTTGTGAGAATATCAACGCAGGAATGCACCCTCTACAAAACTTAAAGGTGGGAAAGTATTTACAGGAAAAATTTCATATCACAGAAGATCAAAAACTTGAGTGGAACCAGTATTGGATTCAACAAGGACTTGAAGCCTGTGAGAAAATGCTTTCTACAACTGCTGGTCATTTTTGCTTTGCAAATCAGATTACTGCAGCAGATATGTTTTTAATTCCTCAACTATTTGCAAGCCGTCGATTCAACGTGCGGATGGACAAATATCCGACACTTTTAAAAATTGAACGAAATTGTCTTTCGATGGAGTACTTTCAAAAAGCTCATCCCCATTTTCAAATCGATACACCTGAAGAACTACGCGGAAAGCTTTAAATTATTTCTGAAGCGGAAAAGTTTTAATTATGAGGAAAAAGCAAGAAAGCCCACTTATCCATCACTGGAACAAAAACAAAAATTAATAAACTAAAATTGGTCCACATAAAGAAGGCGAACCAACGTTCTTCTCCGTTGCTTTTAAAAAAGCGCCAAAACTCCTGAAGGACTTTAAAGCAAAATGGAACAACGACAGCTAGATAAATCCAACTTGCATGAGTCATCCATGGAGACAGCAAAGCTAAAGCGATATATCCAAAAGTATAAACGCCAATATAATACAAAGACTTTTTAATTCCTAAAGCTGCAGGCAATGTTGGGATTCCACCAAGACGGTAATCTTCACGATACTTCATCGCCAAAACCCAAAAGTGAGGCATTTGCCAAAAGAACATCACCAAAAATAGATAAACTGATTCAGGTGCCCAGATATTTGGATTTGCGGCGGCATAACCAATGGTAACAGGAAGGGCTCCGGGAATTGCTCCAGGAACGGCGGCAAAAACCCATTTTTTCTTCCACCACATCGTATAGAAACCATTGTACAAAAGAACAGAGACCAATCCCACATAGGCTGCCGTCACGGTGGTTTGTGATAAAAGTTCAAGTCCAGCAACAATGAAAGATATTCCTAAAATTGCAGCGGCTGCAGGCTTGATCTTCCCACTGGCCACAGGACGCTTGGCGGTTCGAGGCATCTTTTGATCAATTTGCCACTCTTGAGCCTGATTCAATGCCAAACTTCCAGAGCTGAGTAAGTAAAGGCCCAAAAGAAAAGACGCCAGGTGCGCACTTTGAAATCCAGCTTCATGCTGAAAGCCTAATGCGTACCCGGCGAAACCTGTCAGTAAAACAAAAATGACGATCCCAAACTTCGTGAGATCCGTGTACAGCTTAAACACCGAACCTCAAAGCACATTCGTTTGAAGAATGCGTGTCCAAATATCCAAAATCGAAAAGAAAAATAACAAGACAAGGAAAAAGAAACCAGATCCAAAAATCACGCGGTTGATCGTTGAATCATGCTTCAAATGCATAAAGTAAAGCATCACTAAAACAGCTTTTACTGTTGCAACCAAAAAAGCCACAGGAGCATTCAATGCACCAAGATCGATGCGTGAAATCGCAACAGTGATCAAGGTCAATACAACCAAAGCCGCAAAAACTTTGATATATTCACTTAAAGGAGCAATGTGATGTTGTTCGTGATTATTTGCCATATAAAAGCCTTCCTTCTTATCCGACCAAATAAAGCATTGGGAAAAGGTAGATCCAAATTAAATCTACGATATGCCAAAAAATTCCTACGCCTTCCACTGGAGTAAAATACTCACGATCAAAATCCCCACGAATTGTGCGAATCAAAACCCAAGTGATCAAACCCATTCCAATTAAAACGTGGGTTCCGTGTAAACCTGTCATCAAGTAGTAAAAGGAAAAATACAATGCCAAATTGGCATGTTCAGCAGCATGATGGAAAAACTTTCCAGGAAGAAGTCCTTCATGAATTTTATGAGAATACTCAAAGTACTTCACCACCATAAAAGTCGCGCCACACAATAAGGTGATCACCAAATTCCAAATTGCTTTTTGCTTTTGACCAACTTGAATGAAGTAGATCCCCAAGGCCATGGTTAATGAGCTTGTGATCAAAACCAATGTGTTCAAAAAACCCATCTTCCAATTCAAAAACTTTGCACCTTCTGCAAACATCTCTGGATACATATTATGATAGATGGAATATCCCACAAAAAGTCCACCGAACATAAGAATCTCGGTGACCATGAATAACCAAATACCTTGCTTAGCACTTTCATATTCATGCCAAGCACTTTTAAAGTGATGTGCGTAATGGTGTTTACCTGAAACTTGACTATCTGTACTCATAAGGCCCCGCTGTGATGACTGGTTCAACATCAAAGTTATGATGAGTTGGAGGAGACGCCACTGTCCACTCCAAAGTTTTAGCTCCCCAAGGATTTGCTGGTGCTTTTTTACCACGTAAAAGACCATGGATAATAACACCAAGGCTGATCAAAAAGCCCGTTGCAATCAACCATGAACCAATTGTGGAAATGCGATTCAAAGACGCATATTCCGGCAAATAATCGAAGTAACGTCGAGGCATACCCTTCGCACCCAAGATAAACTGAGGAAAGAACGTGACGTTAAATCCGATGAATGTGAATACAAAAGAAAGACGAGCAAAGTATTCACTGAACATTTTTCCAAACATTTTTGGAAACCAGTAATACAATCCACCCATCAAGGCCATCAATGTTCCACCCACCATCACATAGTGAAAGTGCGCGACCACAAAGTAAGTATCATGGAAGTGAACATCTAAACCGATTGTTGCCAACATAATTCCAGTCACACCACCAATGGCAAACAAGAACAAAAATCCCAAAGCATAAAGCATCGGAGACGCAAACTGGATAGAACCTTTATACAAAGTAGCTAACCAATTGAACATTTTAATGGCGGTAGGAACACCCACCAACATTGTCAAAAATGAAAAAACGATGCCAGCAATTTCAGACTGACCGCTGACGAACATATGGTGTCCCCAAACGAAAAAGCTGACAGCCGCAATCGCTAAACTTGAATAAGCAATCGCCGTGTATCCAAAAATAACTTTTCTAGAAAATGCTGCAATCAACTCACTGACAACACCCATCGCTGGTAAAATCATGATGTAAACTGCTGGATGTGAATAGAACCAGAAAAAGTGTTGGAACAAGACGGGATCGCCACCCAATGCCGGATCAAAAATTCCAACACCCATGGTGCGTTCTGCAACTAGTAACAACAATGTGATACCAAGAACGGGTGTCGCCAAAACTTGAATGATGGCTGTGGAATAGATTGCCCAAACAAATAATGGAATACGTGACATTGTCATTCCAGGAGCACGTAATTTATGAACAGTTGCGATGAAATTCAAACCCGTCAAAATGGAGGACATACCCATAATGAAGGCCGCAATCACCATCGTTGCTGTCGCAGTTCCTGTCTTAATTGAGTACGGAGTATAAAAAGTCCATCCTGTATCAATCTTCGCACCAAACAATGTGGATACAGCCAAGATCGCACCCGCCATAAATACATACCAACTAGCCAAGTTCAAACGAGGAAAAGCAACGTCCTTCGCACCAATATGCAAAGGCAAAAAGAAGTTTCCTAAAATTGCTGGAATACCAGGAATGATCACCATGAACACCATCACGGCCCCATGATAAGTCATCACTTGGTTGTAGGTATTCGAAGTGAAAAGATCTGCCCCTGGAGCAATCAATTCATAACGAAGTAAAAGGGCAAAAATGCCGCCCACTAAAAAGAAGGCCATCACAGAGATCATGTACAACAATGCGATTCTCTTATGATCAAGAGAGCAAAACCATGACCCTAGACCTTTAAACTCATTAATATAATTTGTATTGGAATGAGAACTAGCCATGCATCACCTCTATTTCAATGTCTTAATGTATTCAATCAATGCGGTCAGTTCGTCTTCTTGCAATTGACCTTGGAAAGTCGGCATTACATTCGGAGCAAAACCTTTCACGATTTTTGCATTCGGTTTCAAAATTGACTCTCTTAAATATTCTTCATCTGCCTGGACAGTACCGTCCACGAGATTCTCTGTTTTACCAAATAATTTTGCTACAGTTGGTCCAACCTTAGCAGAGCCGTCAGTCGAGTGACAGCCGACACAACCCTTCAGTCCGAAAAGTTTTTTCCCACGCTGATCAATTGGAAGAGCATCATCATTTTCCTTTAACCATTTTTCATAATCTTCACGTGGTACAACTTTGATTGTTGCCAACATTTTTGAATGATCACCACCGCAAAATTCGGCACAAAAAACCTGAAACTCGCCAAGTTTGTTTGCTGTGAAGCCAAGAGTTGTATACCGACCAGGAATAGCATCTTGCTTAATTCGGAAGGAAGGCACATAGAAACTATGAAGCACATCATTCGCTGTCAGAATTAACTTTATAGGCTGATCAATAGGAACGACCATTTCATTGGCAGATTTTTTTCCACTCTTATATGCAAATTCCCAAGACCACTGTTTTCCATAGGCATGAATCTCTAAAGAATTAGCAGGGTATGTGCGCATTTGATTGTAGATTTTCCAACCCCAAACAAAAACTCCCATAAAAATAACAAGAGGAATAAAACTCCAAAGAAACTCAAGAGTGTGACTGTGCGTGATATACGCTGTCTTATCGTTGTTTGTTTGACGTTTATACTTGGTAACAAAATAGATCATCCCACCGATCAAAATTGCACAAGCAATAAAGCTGGCAATCAACAAGAAGGAATACAAATTGTCGACCTGTCTGGCGACGTCCGTGCCTTGCGGGGGCATGAACGAGTTCCCATGGGCAACATTCATCCAATTCATGAACACACTCTCCTTTATAAACTTACGTTGAAGCCGACCGCTGACTTCGCGAGCGCAACCACGTAAAAAATAACCAAATACATAAAATTAAAATCATCAATCCGCCGCCCATTTGAACCAAACGAAAGGCATAAATTGTGTACTTACTTTGATGGGGATCATACTGAAAACACGTTAAAAATAATTTATCCGTCAAGGTCCCCAACTTGCCATCTGCGGCTTCATTCAAACCCAACTTCAACGTTTGAGGTTCAAAAAAAACTCCCGGTAAATAACGTGTCACAACCCCCGTTGGCGAAACTAAAATGGCCGCGGAAGCATGGGCCCACTCTTGACTTCCCTGATCCCACTTAAAGGAAAAGCCCACAGACTCCGTCAAAGCACGAATGGACGCATCATCCGCCGTTAAAAAATGCCAACCGCTCTGTGCTGTTGGGCGAGGATATTTTTTTAGATAGTTTTCTTTTTTCTTTGCAGCCACATCAAATTTTTCTTTGGAATCAAAACTGATGGACAACATTTCAAATTCCTGTCCCGCCGACCAAGGAACATCCTTCAAGCCGTCAACCAATCCATTTAAATGTAAATTACACAGGCCAGGACATGAAAAATACACCAAACTAAGCAGAACAGGTCGTCCGCTTTGGAAATAATCACCCAGGACGACTTGCTTTCCAGTTTCATCAACAAACGGAAGCTGCATATCCAACTTTTGACCGATATGCTCAACAATGCCCACCCCTTGCAAAGAAGCAGGCACCTCTGTGGAAGCAGTTCCTACCTCTTTCATGCCACGAGCCACCCCATGACTTGCAACCAATGTTGCAAGCACAAAACTACCCATCCCAAGAAGCAAGTCCTTACCTAATCTCATTTCGTCGTGATTTCCTATTACTTAGCTGAAGCACCAAATGCTTTTAAAGCATCTGCCTTATCATCCACTTTTGCTTTTGTGATCGAACGAATAAATTGCACAAGTGCCCATCGATCAACAGAACTGATTTGAGAAAATCCAGGCATTGAACTACCCGCGATTCCTGTCGCCAAAGTTTTAAATAAAGAAATGGAATCTCCACCCTGTTTCCATGGACCTTCTACTAAGTTTCTTGGCTTAGGATTCAAAGCGGCTCCCGCAGGACCATCACCCTTTCCTTCGTTCCCATGGCACATAGAACAATTTGTTGAGTAAACTTTTTTGCCGTGTTCAACCATTGCCTCATTGGCAACCCAAGGTTCTGCAATCGTTGTTACATCCACCACAGCTGCAGATGCTTGAGCAACAGGAGCATGAGGATCTTTGACTTTTTCATTCAAGTCAGCACCAGGATGCACAAAAACTAGATATCCAAAAAAACATAGAACAAATGCCATTGAAAACGCAAAAGCAATCATTCCGCCACGATTGTACTCGTCTCTGTATTCAGCCATATTCAATTTTTCTCCTCAAGATATGGGAAATTGTTACCCAAAAACTTTGTAGTGGGCAATCAATAAAACTCCTGGGTGGATTTTGACCTAGCGCATGCTCGTGTCAAAAAATACCACCCGCGGAGGAGATTTTTTTTAAAGAACAATGCCACCATCAACACTTAATACAGTGCCATTGATGTATGCTGCTTGCTCGGAAGAAAGAAACAAAACAGCATTTGCAATATCTTCTGTTTCACCAAGTCGTTGCACTGGAACTTTAGAAGCCATTTGTTCCAAAACTTCTTTTGGCATCAACTTCGTCATTGCAGTTTGGATAAAACCAGGAGCAACACCATTCACAGTGAAACCTTTGCGACCCAATTCCTTGCCCCAAGTTTTTGTCATACCAATCACGCCCGCTTTTGCGGCTGCATAATTTGTCTGACCGAAGTTTCCATACAATCCAACAACGCTGGAGATATTCACAATACGACGATGGGTGGAGGCTGGATTAAACTTCTCCAACAAAGCTTTCGTCACGTTGAATAATCCTGTTAAGTTGGTCGCGATCACTGCATCCCAATCTTCGCCTTGCATTTTTGCAAAACTTTTATCACGAGTGATTCCTGCATTATTCACCAAAACATCCACAGCCCATGGCAATGACTGAACAGCCGCGGCCACGCTGTCACGTTGAGTGACATCCACTTTTGCCAAATGAAGTTGTCCTGCAAATTGAGCAAGCTCTTGCTTCGCTGTTTGCAAGGATTGTTCAGAATAATCCCAAATAGAAACATTCGCTCCGGCTGCCAAAAACTGCTGGGTGATTTTAAAACCAATCCCCTGAGCCCCCCCGGTCACGATGACGTTCTTCTTCGCAAATGAAAACTGTAGGTTTTGCATAAAGCCTTCTTTCCTTCGATAAAATGTGTGCCACCAAGATCACTTTATATTTGATGCGTTAATCAAGTGAATTTTTCCACAGGGGTCGACGAAATACTTGCCAATCTTGGGGGCAATACGGAATGATCCCGACCAAAATTCACCAACCCCGGGGGTTCTATGACTCAAATTCCATCACGCCGAGCGATGATTGCCGGCACTGGCATGTATGCACCTGAAAACGTCGTGAAAAATTCTTACTTCAACGAAATGTACAAAAAAGATATCGACACTTTTCTGCGCGAACAACGCAATATTTTTGAACGCCGTTGGATGTCGGCGGAACAAACAACCAGCGACCTGATTGTGCCTGCGGCGGAACAAGCCATGAAGAACGCAGGGATCACGGCGAAGGATTTGGATCTGATTATTGTTTCCACAGATACTCCTGATTATTTATCTCCATCCACAGCGGCCGTTGTTCAACATAAATTGCAAGCCACTCGTGCTGGAACTTTTGACATCAATACGGCCTGTGCAGGCTTTGTTGTCGCTCTGGATATCGCGTCGAAATACATCATGGCTGATTCGAAGTATGAAAACATTTTGGTTGTTGGCGCCTATGGAATGTCAAAATACTTGAATTTTGATGATTTCAAAATTGCAACATTGTTTGCGGATGGAGCCGGCGCTGCGATTGTTCGCCCCTCGAAAGACGGCAGCGGAATTTTGGCCAGCGAACTTTACACAGACGGGCAGTATCATGACTACATGGGGATCTACGGTGGCGGCACTTACCGTCCTATCACTCATGAAGTTTTAGAGAAAAAAGGTCATCTTCTTGATTTCGCGAAAAAAATTCCCATTGAAACCAACGGAACTCATTGGCCTCGACTGACCAATATTTTATTGGACCGCTTGCACAAGAAACCTCAAGACATCAGTCATTTTTTCATGACTCAAATCAATATCAACAGCATCAAAGAAGCTTTGGATAAATTGGGACTACCACACTCGAAATCCCACAATATCATGGATCGCTTTGGTTACACAGGAAGTGCAGCAATTGGAATGGCGATAGCGGATGCTTGCAGCCAGAAGAAATTGAAAAAAGGAGACCTTGTTTTCTTACTAGGATCTGGTGGTGGTCTGTCCATGGCAGCAATGGCGATGGAATGGGGCTACGATACTTAATTGAATTGAAGGAACAGACAGATGGATTGGCAAATTGATAATGACTGGTTAAAAAAATGGAGTCACTACTCCCCTGAAAATATCGCTGTGAAAGATGGCGATACAGGTGAACAATTCACTTACAAAAAATTATTTGAATTGGCCTGCCAGGGTGCTCATATTTTGAAAGATCGTTTTCAAGTTCAAAAAGGTGACCGCATTGCTTTGCTGGCGACCAACGAAATGGAATCCATCTTTTTGTTTTTTGCAGCCCAACGTCTTGGAGCTATCCTTGTCCCTGTGAATTTTCGATTAACTCCCCGAGAAGTGGATCACATCTTGGGGGATTGCCAACCTCAAGTCTTAATTTATCAAGAGACCTTTCAACCTCTTGTGGATTCCTTAACAGTGTCACTGCCATTCAAAGCTTTGCTTCAAGGCAGTGACAGCTTTGGACATCAAGTGCGCACAGCTGAAGTATCAAATATTGATTCTGGATTTCATGCGGACTTTGAAGATCCAAGCATGATTTTGTACACATCCGGCACCACAGGGGCCCCTAAGGGAGCCATCCTCAGTCACCGTATGATTTTTTGGAACTCTATCAACACAAGCCTACGTTTGAATATTCATCAACACGACAGCACCGTGATTTTTCTTCCTTTCTTCCATACAGGTGGATGGAATGTTTTGACGACTCCTTTTTGGCATCGTGGCGCCAAAATTGTATTTCTGAAGAAATTTGATGCGGATCGAATTTTAGAACTTTCAGAAACTGAAAATGCGACATTGCTGTTTGGCGTTCCCACAACGATGGATATGATGGCTCGATCCAATTTATTTGAAAAAGTGAATTTATCGAAAGTCCGCTATGCCATTGTCGGTGGCGAACCCATGCCTGTGGATTTGATTCGTACCTGGGATCAAAAAGGAATTCCTGTTCGCCAGGGTTACGGCCTGACTGAATTTGGGCCAAATGTTTTTTCATTGAACGAAACGGATGCGATTCGCAAAATTGGATCCATTGGATTTCCTAACTTTTACATAGAAACCAAAGTTGTGGATGACCATGGCCAACAAGTTCCAGTGAATGAAATCGGAGAACTTATTCTTAAGGGTCCATCCATGATGTCTGGTTACTGGAAAAATGAAAAGGCCACAAAAGAAACCATCAAAGATGGTTGGCTGTATACCGGTGATCTTGTTCGTCAAGATGAAGAAGGTTATGTCTATGTTGTCGGTCGCAAAAAGGATATGTACATCAGTGGTGGAGAAAACGTTTATCCACCCGAACTTGAGCAAGTCCTTCGCCAACTGAATGGCATACGTGAAGTCGCCGTGATCGGCGTCCCTGATGAAAAATGGGGTGAAGTTGGACGCGCTTACATTGTGAAAGAATCAGAGGCTGTTTCTGAAGAATTAGTGAAGAATCATTGCCTTAAAAATCTGGCAAAATTCAAAATTCCAAAATACTTCAGCTTTGTTCCTGAACTTCCCAAAGGCGACAGTGGAAAAATTTTAAAGCGTCGCCTGCTAGAGATGTATCCTTAAAATAAGTGGATTTAATTTTTTACGAAATTAAAAATAGGCGCACTCGTTGCGCCATTTTTTTTGGGCGCAGCCAGAAATCTAGAAATCTAAATCGTCTTCAAAACTAAGTCTTC
>CAZFSX010000006.1:0-24023 GCA_964522115.1 uncultured Pseudobdellovibrionaceae bacterium
GGAGTGACAGGCTATTTGATGGTGAATGGTTATAAAGAATCTTTGGAAGATCTGCACGAAGTTTTATCAACTGTCTTTGTCTTAGTTGCAATTTCCCATATTGTTGGAATTGTTTTGCACACTCTTCGTCATAAAGACCCTATTGGGCTAAGCATGATTCATGGAATGAAACAATCCGATCAAGTTTCCGAAAAAGACATTCCAAGCTCACATCCTTGGGTGGGTGTCTTCTTGTTAGTAATTCTTGGTTATTTCGCTTTTTCAATTTCAAAAGGTTTCGATCCTCAAACCAGAGTGCTTTCTATTTTTGGGCAACAACTTCAGTTGGGTGAAAATGAAAACAAAGGATCTGATTCGATTGAACCCTCAGGATCAAATCACGAAGCTGAAAAAGAAGACTCCAAGAAAGACGAAGACGGAGACGACGATTAAAGCAGAATTATTTTTTTCCAGCTGGTTGTCGTGGGCACCAATTCCGATGTTCTTTGGTGCCTCCGTCATAAGCGTAGGCAAGTTTATTTTTTAGAAGAACTTCTTTCAAATCAACGTTGTCAACTTTGACATCAGCAAGAATACGAAAGTATTTATCGCGTCCTACGTTTTCCAAATCAATGCGCTGTCCATTGGATAAAATATTTTCAATCAATCGTTTTGCTGTTCTGGCAGCTTCTTTCTCACAAGGAAGAGTCCCTTTTATTTCCGGAGAATCAACACCACGGACCCTGACTCCAATTTTTTCTCCAAGTAGGGGGTGGGTATTTTCAATCGAAACAGTGATTGTATCAGCATCGTAATTACGAATATATTTAACACAATGAAATGCGTTGGGTTCATGCTTGCAAGGTCGAGTGTCTAATGCAAAGGTAGTGCTAAAATGAAAGAAGACCAGAATTGGGATAAGTATTGTCAGTTTCATGTAAAACCTCATCTTGTTGTCAAAACTTTAGTTGATTCTTATTTATTTCCCATTCTTTTGATTTTGTAAAATAAATGCATGGTCGAAACATAATATGTTTTTATCAAGGATTAAAATTCTTGGAGGCGGATTGATGAATAGAACAAATGTAAATCTCAGAGTCCTTCTAATTGTTTTGATAGGAATCATCATTCTTATTGCCTCTGATATTTTTGGTGATATTCGTGGTGGAAGCTCTATTTTCCATTTAGTGATCGAGTCATGCATTGCTGCTGTTTGTGGTATTGGTGTCTTACTTGTGCTTCAATCTTCTTTCGAAAACAAAATTAAGCTTAGTTCAGCGAATGAAGATTTACAAAAAACTCGACAGGAATCTTTGCGATGGAAGCAAGAGTCAGAAAAGTATATTTTGGGTTTAAGTCAGTCCATTGATCAGCAATTAACAAGGTGGGGACTGACTCCTTCTGAAAAAGAAGTGGCTTTACTGCTGTTAAAGGGTCTTAGTTTAAAAGAAATTGCAGAAGTCAGGCAAACATCAGAAAAAACTTGCAGAGTGCAATCTGTGGCCATCTATCAGAAATCAGGATTAGCAGGAAGATCTGAATTGTCAGCTTTTTTTATGGAAGATTTGTTGTCACCACTTCCTCAGAAGTGATCTATTATTGGAATTCCATTCCAAATGCTAGTCATTGCTTTTATCGTTGGTTTTTTAAATCCACCATGGCCATGCGAAACTTAAAGCGATCAATGCTAAAATTGCAGGGAAGGCTTGGATCCAGAATATTTTTCTATGGACAGTCCAAGCGCCGAAAACTCCAGCGGTGACAATGCAAGAAAGAAAAAATATTTGAATGGAAATTCCAAAAAATGGACGTGGATCTAAAAGTCCCCAAAGAAGACCAGCCGATAGAAAGCCATTATAAAGCCCCTGATTGGCGGCAAGTTTTTTGCTACTTTCAGCCTGATCTAAACTCATTCCGAAAGCTTTTCGTCCTGCAGGTTTTGTCCAGAAGAACATTTCTAAAATCATGAAATAGAAATGAAGCAAGATCATGATCAAGATCAGAGCTTTGGTCAGTACTATCATTGCCTTCTCCGTTGCAATTATTTGTTTTGATGATTTTCAATAAGTTGTGTCTCATGAATTTCATCTTGGATACCCCACATTTTTGAAATAAGTGAAGGCGCATGTGAACTTACATAAGACATGAAGAGATATTTACATAATCGACCCAGCAAATAAATAAAAAGAAAATTTTTGAAGGGAGTTTCCGCCAAACTTGCAAGCAGGACTGCGGGTTGTTGGGCCAATGGGGTTGCTGCAATCAAGAAAACAACTATCAGTCCATGTTCTTTAAAAAAATTTAATGACCAGATCCAAAAACTATTGTTAGTCAATCCCCCGAAGCTATCTAGCAGATAAGGGACACCTAATTCATTTGTGATCCATAGCAGAAGGGCGGACCCAAGCGTTGAACCAATGGCTGTAAGTAGCGCAAAACGTAACCATCCTTGAGGTCGTAACAGTGTGCTCGAAATAATAAGTCCGTCGGTGGGAATGACCACCACGAAAAAATCAAGGGCAGCAAGAAGTCCTAAAAGATAGGGGTACCAAATGCGATCGGCAAAGGATTGCAGCTGTCGGATGGATTGAAAAATGCTTTTTTTAAGATGAAATTTCATTTTTCATACCTTTTGATCAACCGAGCAAAATCTATACAATTTACCAGACTGACAGTTTCAGATGATTGGTCAAAGACAATTTTAATAATTCCTTGATCTATTTGTTTTTGAATCTGATTGAATTTAAGATCAAAGCTAGATTCAACCCAACCATAATCCGTACCTTCCCGAAGGATAAAGTTTGAAATTATTCCATACAATGCTTCTTTCGATAGCTTGGAGGGACAGATTTTAATAGGTATTTCAGGATTTTTGTTTTCCATCATTGACCCAGATCATATGAAATGTTTTCTATGATGGCAATCATTTGAAAGGCCAAGCCCCATGTCTGTTGATACTGAAGTACAAAATGCTGTTCTTGTCGGAGTTCATTTACCCAAAGTAAGTCCCGAAGATTTCGAAAGTTCACTGCAGGAGCTCACGCGTCTGGTGACGACTTTAGGCTATAAGGTTGTTGGTAAGGTCACTCAACGTCGGCCATCCGATCGATCAGCAGCGCTTCTTGGTGATGGAAAACTGAAAGAATTAGCTGAATGGACTGGAGGTACGGGTAAGATTGCTCCTATGGTTCAACACAAATTGAGTAAGGCCGCAGAAAAGTGGCAGGAAAATCAAGAGCCCCAAAATCTTGATGAAGAAGGGATCGAAGAAATTCAGTCCTCAAGTCTTCTTTCTGAGGAATTGAAGGGGACTGCGGATGTGGTGATTGTGGATACGGATCTTTCTCCATCGCAAATTCGAAACTTAGAAAGTGCGACAGGGGTGACTGTCTTAGATCGAACGGGTGTGATTATTGAAATCTTTAGTCGACACGCAAGAACGAAGGCTGCGCGTTTGCAGGTTGAAATTGCTCGTTTAACTTATGTGGCTCCTCGATTGCGAGAAACCAGCGCTGGAGAGGATCGTCAAGGCGGCGGTGTTGGAGGTAAAGGTGCGGGTGAAAGCAGCTTAGAACTTGATAAACGTAAAATTCGTGATCGAATTAAAGAACTAAAAACGGAATTGGAAGCCATTGGGAACGAGCACGAAGTACGACGTGCTCGTCGTCAGCAAGAGCTTTGCGTGGCCTTGGTAGGTTATACAAATGCTGGAAAATCATCCCTCATGCGTGCAATGACTGGCAGTGAAGTTTTGGTTCAAGATAAGCTATTCGCAACATTGGATACGACGATTCGACCTCTTCACCCCGAGACCCGTCCCAAGGTGTTGCTTTCAGACACAGTTGGTTTTATTAAAAAGTTGCCACATGATCTTGTTGCTTCATTTAAATCCACACTGGATGAGGCGCTTCATGCTTCTTTGCTTTTATATGTTGTCGATTCTTCAGATCCTTCATTTCGATCACAGATGGAAGTCACAAAAAATGTATTGGCAGAAGTGGGAGTCACGGATACGCCCAGTTTGCTGATTTTGAATAAAAAGGACTGTTTATCTGTGGAACAAATTCTTCAGTTAGAAAAAGAATTTCCCCAGGCATTGATGATTTCAACTCGAAATTCGTCTGATCTGCAGATGCTACGTGATCGAATCATGAGTTATTTTGAAAGTGATATGATCGATGAGTCTATTTCTATACCTTACACTGTTCAGGGAGTGATCGGTGAAATTCGTTCAAAGATGCGAGTTCTTTCTGAATCCTATGATGAAAAAGGTGTGACGTTGACTGTGCGTTCAACTCCTGATCGCTTAGCTCAAATTAAAAAAATGTTGATTCCTGTCGACGAAGATTAGGAAGATATGGTTTTAAGGAAATAGACCCTATGGCAAAACAATTAGATACGCTGGATTGGATTCCAGACCTTCTGCCGAAGGATCACCTTCGTAAACCCATGTTTGGTGGATTCGCCTTTTATGTGGATTCAAAAATTGTCCTGGTCATTTTTGAAAATGAAGGCGATCGTACTCACCGTGGGAAAAAATATAATTTTGACTTATGGAATGGCTGTCTTTTCCCAACAGAGCGAAGTTTTCATCCTCAGATCACGGAACTATTTCCTGAACTCATACCCCATCCTGTATTACCGAAGTGGTTGTACCTTTCTGTACAATCTGAAAATTTTGATTCTTTGGTGGAAGAATTGATGAAATACATTCGTGCTCGGTCTGCTCTTTTTGGAGTGATGCCAACATCCAAGAAACTGAACAAGGAGAAATCAAAGTCGACTTTATCGTCTGAAAAGATAGAAGTGATTGATACCCGAACGCCGAAAATGTTTTCTGATGAGGTTCAGCCTGTGAAAATTGGAAAGTTGAAGCTCATCACAGATCTAAAAAATTTAGGCCCGTCCTCGGCGAAAGAATTTCAAAAAGCAGGGATAAAATCAGCAGATCAATTTATTCAAATGGGGTGGCAAAAAGCTTTTCAAAAGTTAGTCAAATCGAATCCCAAGAATCGACATGCTATTTTTGCCTATGCTCTGATTGGGGCTTTAAAGAATATTGAATGGAATCGTATTTCTGAACAGGATAAGTTGGAAGCTCGGAATCTTTCTCAAAGTTTAAAAGCGATGAAAATTAAAAAAGATCCGTCAGTCAAAACAAAGAAGAAAGTGAAGCGTTGATGAGAATTCGACAAATGGGTTTTTCTTCAAGATTGAAAGCACATAAAAATATTCTGACCTTAGAAACATTAAAATTTATCGTTGAATTTTTAGTGGATGGGAACGCCACGCAAGCGGCTCTTCGTACGGGAATTCCTCCAACCTATGCAACAAGGCAGGGACAATGGCTGAAAAAACATCCCATGGTCATCGCTGCCTTGGAAAGAGATTTGGACGAACATGATATTCAACAGCTTCAAAAGTCCATCCGATCCATTGAAGCTCATATGCAACATTGCAAAGAAATCCTTGGTCTTCAGCAGCTTTAAAAAGTTTTCGCATCAATAACGAAACGGTATTTGACTTGCCCTTTCACGGTGCGTTCGTAGGCTTCATCAATTTGCTGAGCACTGATCAGTTCAATATCCGATAATACTTTTTTGCGAGCGCAGAAATCCAACATTTCTTGAGTTTCTTTGATGCCACCAATCAGTGATCCCGTCAGTTTTTTTCGTCCACGAATAAGGGATGAGGCTTTGACTTCATTGGGCTCAGAAGCAACTCCAACAAGGACATGTGTTCCATCCATTTTTAAACAGGCCAGATAGGGACTGAAATCATGTTTCACAGAAACTGTATCGATGATCAGATCTAACTTACCCTGAAATTTTGAAAAGTTTTTGTGTTCACTTGTTAAAATGAAATTCTTAGCGCCTAATCGCTTCGCATCTTTTTCTTTTTCTGGCGAGGTACTAAACACTGTCACTTCGGCTCCCATGGCCTTGGCAATTTTAACCGCCATATGTCCTAGGCCGCCTAGGCCAATCACTCCCACTTTTTTTCCTTTTTTTGTACCATATCGTTTTAAAGGAGAATAAGTGGTAATACCCGCACACAAAAGGGGAGCCACTCTCTGCAAGGGTTGTTCCTTTTTGATTTTTAAAACATACTTTTCTTTGACGGTGATGTGTGAAGAATATCCACCGTATGTTTTGGTTTTTCCATCCAACTCAAGGCTGTCATAAGTAAAAACAGTATGATCATCACAAAATTGTTCTTCATGAGATTTGCAATTTCTACATTTCCCACAGGAATCAACAAAGCAGCCAACTCCTGCGATGTCTCCTAATTTGAATCGTTTGACTTTTTTTCCAACCTGAACAACACGTCCAATAATTTCATGACCAGGAACGCAGGGATAGGAAACGGGTCCCCATTCGCCTCGAGCTGTATGAATATCAGAATGACAAATGCCACAAAATAATATTTCAAGAACCACATCGCCAGGTCCTGGATTTCGTCTTTCAATTGTCATGGGTTGAAACTTCGATGTTGCAGAGGTATTTGCGTAGGCTTTGGCTTGAATCATATATTTTTCTTTCTTTTGGGTAAATAGGGTCGAATATGTGCAAAGACAGAGTAACCAACTTTTGCCATGGGCAAAATGATGGGGAGTTGAATCAGCTTAGATGCTATTTGATATTTTTCAATGCGACTCCAAATATGAGCAAAGGCAAGGACGCCGACCTTTAGCTGACCTTCCGGAGTGATCACATGCATATGTTTCTGAACAAGGTCGTTGGTCAGACCAAACCTAGTTGCATCAAAATCGTCAGCACTGATATCGACAAGTTCAAAAAGATCAGGGGCAATCCTTTGATAATGAGATATTTCGATATCACACACGACACAGTTTCCATCAAACAGGATTTTCGATTTTTTCATAGTCGTTATTATAGCAGCTAAATTTGTAGAAAAGACAATAACTGATTTGATTTGTATGAAACTTGACAAAAGAACTCTGCCCACGTCGAATACCCTTTTTAAGGATGTTTGATGAAAGCAATAGAGGTATTTTTTATTTTTTTGCGTCTGGGTTTTACTTCTTTCGGTGGGCCTGTCGCACATCTTGGCTATTTTCACGATGAGTTTGTTGAAAAAAGAAAATGGATCAGTCCTCATGCTTATGCCGATCTTGTGGCGCTTTGTCAGTTTTTACCAGGGCCTGCAAGCAGTCAGGTTGGAATGGCTTTAGGTTTTCATAGGGCAGGATATGCAGGAGCGTTCACAGCATGGCTTGGATTTACATTGCCATCAGCAAGTCTGCTTGTGGCTTTTGCTCTGGGAGCGGTACATTTTCAAGATCATTTGCTGGCGCCATTCTATGTGGGAATTTTGAAGGGATTAAAGATTGCTGCAGTTGCAATTGTGGCACAGGCTATTTATGTCATGGCAACAAAACTGAGTCTTGGCAAGTTGAGGGCTGGGTTAACGGCAGTGGCGGCATTTTCAGTTTTCTATTTTGGTTCTTCCTGGACATCGATATGTTTATTGATTCTAGGAGGTTTCGTAGGAGCTGCATTCTTATCAGAACCTGAATCTTTACCTCATGTTCCTTGGCAAAAAAATGTTTCTCCAACACAAGGCTTATTGGCTCTGACGATTTTCTGTCTCATATTTCTAGCGTTGCCTCTGGTTGTTCAATCTTGGCCCATTCCTGCATTGTCTCAATTCAGTAGTTTTTTTCGTGCGGGATCCTTAGTTTTTGGAGGAGGCCATGTTGTTCTTCCTCTGTTAGAAAGTGAAGTTGTTCAAAGAGGATGGATTTCTTCCGATAGTTTTATGAATGGGTATGCAGCGGCTCAAGCGATCCCAGGGCCTTTGTTTTCATTTTCTGCTTATTTGGGGGCGCTGTCTTCTTTTGGATGGCATGGCGTTTCGGGTGCCGCTCTTTGTTTAGTTGCGATATTTCTTCCATCCTATTTACTGATCATCGGTATACTTCCATTTTGGGAAAAATTGCGATCTGTTTCAAAAATCCAATCAGCCATGCAAGGAATGAACGCGATTGTTGTTGGTTTGTTGATCGCAGCTTTTATTCATCCTGTTTGGACAAGCTCCATTCATCAATGGAAAGATATGATCCTAGCGTGTATCTCGTATTATTTTTTAATTTTCTGGAAGAGACCATCTTGGCAAGTTATTTTATTTTGTATTATTTCAGGCTGGTTTGTTTTTTGAGACAGAATAAATTTTGTACCACATATAAGAGTGAAAGAAAAAGGCTATGGCCCATTTCACCCAAATTGCAGTGGCTCCATGAGCATAGGCATAAATTCCCGTTGTGATCGAAGTCAGAATCCCAAGAGCGTGAAGATGCGCGCGCTGAGGAACAAGAATAGAGAATAAAAATAACCCAGTAGATAGCCATCCAATGGATTCAAGAAGTAAGCTTAGATTTAAGTTAGATAATGTAAACATGAGAATCAGTTACGCCATGACAAACAAATAATCAACCCCATCCAATGTCAATTTCAGATCAAGAATTCATCCTCAAGATTATTTCAAATTGAAAGAGTTATTCTGCAATAACTCCGCGCCGAGCAAGTGCTTTTTCCACACTCATGAAAATGGCAACTCCAAGTATTCCTAAGGCCGCTTCGGTGATCAGCATGGATTTTGGTCCGTAATGATCTGCTACATATCCTAACAAAAGCCCCAACCACCAAAGCGGGAAATTCGAAAGTGAAGCAAAAACATTGTAACCTGTTGCCGCGGCACTACATCCAATGGCAGTCAGAGCCATTGCTGTAAAGGCAGAATAAGAAAGCCCAACAGCAAGGGAGTAAATCATATTCCAGACCACATACATCGTCACTGTGGTTGGACTGTAGGCCATGAATATGGCGATCACCGCTAAGCTCAAGCCAAATAAAGCGTAAGCACGATGGGCTTTCATGCGATTACAAAACCAACCGCCAAGAAAGCATCCAATCGCAGTGATAAGTCCTGCAAGCAGACCTTGAACAAGGGCGACATGCTCTGCTCCAGCTCCCCACTGAGCCGCGACAGCTGCTTGAGTTAATGTCCCCTGAGCAGCTCCTGTTGCGATGGGAAGAATGCATAGAACTGCCGTCAGAACTCCAACTTGTTCTTTCAACATTTTCCAAAATCCAGATGCAACATTTTGAATGGCTTCAACTGGATGAGTATTCGAAATGTGAGCGGGGATGGATGGAATGGGTAGCAGAGCAAAACAGCAGGCAAGAAAAAGAAGGCCAATCAATGCTCCAGACATCCACGGCGATGGAAGAACTTGAATTAGGTAAAGACCAAGAGCTCCACCAAGTCCTGCACCACCAAGATTACCAGCTTGAAACCACGCACTGACTCTTCCGATTTGATCTTCAGGAGTTGTTGAAGCAATCATAGCTTCCACAGCCATTCCTACAACGGAGTTAATAAGATTGGCGGCGGCGATGACAAAAATAAGTAAGCCAAGCGTCTTGTCACCCATCGGAATCGAAGACATTGCAAAGACACCAACTGCAGAAAAAAACGTGGAAATCACATACCATCGTTTGGGAGAAAGAGTGATGTCCACCAAGGGTGCCCAAAGCCATTTCATCCATGAAATCAAAAGTTGAGATCCAATGATTAAGGAGCCTTCCATAATGGACAGGCCGCTCTGGGTCGCCAAAAAAGTTAAAGCAACACTGACAAAGCCCCCTAAAGCTCCAAATGGGATATATAAAATCATCCATAAAGAGGGGTGAGGATAAGATTTCGTGCTTGGTTGATTCATCGTCCAGGACCTTTCGTAGCAATAAGAGACCTATCTAACCCAGATTGTATTTTTTGTCCCTTTGAAAATGCACATATTCTATATCTTAAATAAACTGATCGACACATTCGCTGAGGAGCATCTTTATGTTACTGGTAGCTTTCATAAAGTTCCGTGAGTATTTTTCGATCATGAACGGCCCTGTGGAATTCATCTTTTTGTTGAATAAATTCATAGTAAGCAAAAACCCATTCTTTTTGATCATGACGATTTGGAATGTTTTGTATGAATTTAACAAGAACACCGATCGGAAATTTTTGAAACAGTTCTTCATGTCGATTCCACAATGCTTCAGGACTGGATTTGTATTCCTCAAGGACTTGTGAAGATTTCTTTTGTTTTTTTTCAAGTTGTTTTCTCAATCGATTGTGAATGCGATGAGCAACTTCTTTCATGGACTTTGTGAAGTCATCTGAAAGATGATTGGACGCCAGTTTTGAAGTCATCATCAATGAATTCAGGGACCATTTATAATTGGACATGGATCCTGGTAGATCGAATTGACCGCTATAGGGTTTGATTCTTTGTTGATCAATCTTTTGAAGTGCATCTTCATAAACGATCAACACTGAGGCAAGTTCCTGGGAGTTCATACTATCGGCAAGAGCTCTTAATTCGTTCGAAATGTAGGTCAGAAGAAGTAATTCATACTGTCTCAAAAAAGGAGAAGTCGATGGTCGAGAGGCTATTTTGTAAAGAAGTTGTTTGCGCAACTGAATATCTGAGGATGTCAGTTGTGAAAAGCGAAAGGCTGAAGGTCCTGGATATGATGTCTTCAAAGTTTCTGTGATTTCAAATTGCTGAATATTATTTGCAAGCATAAATCGAACTAAAGCAGAATCTTCAGGTAAGTGCCTAGGTAAAGCATTCAGCATGGTTTCATAGATAGATATTTTCGCAAAATTGCGATCTATATCAGATAAAGATCTTTGATGATTCCAGAAAACAAAAAGATTCTTAAAGAAAAGACTTAGTTGATGTGGCAAAAGATTGGTGGACGCTTCATTGGATCGAGCATCTAGATTTGCATTAATATGTGACTTCAGGACAAGCTTCAGGGTTTCGACAGAAATAAAAATAACTTGATCAGGCGGCAGTTGTGGAAGTTCCTGAAGAAAATACTGTTCCAAGGATTTATTCCATTCTTCAAAGCTTTCAAAGGACTTGAAGTAAGCCATCTTCTGGAAGTCCATGACAAAGTACAAGCTGTCTTCCGTGGGGATCGGGTGAGGTCTTAAATCTTCAAAGGCTGTGGACTGTGATTCATTGTTCAAAGGTTTGATTGTATTGAAAACAGTTTCACATTGGTAAGCTGTCGTGGCCATTGTGGTTTGAACCAGAAAAATGATAAATACAGACGGAAAAAGAGTCCGTAGTCGACACAGCATTGAAATCCTCCAATCTATTTTCAAAGGTCCTATTTACCTTAGATTTTGGATTTTTGTCCTACGGAAATATAAGCTGTAAAAAATCTTCATGGTAGAAAACACCTAAGTAGTTGAATTGTCATAAGGAGTCCGTTGTCTTAGTGATTCTATCGAAGTGTTGAGTCCAATTCTGAGACACATGCTCAGGATGCTCTTGACGTCACCACTAATAGTAAGTATGCTTACTATTAGTGGTGACGTCTGTCCTAAGGAGGAAAAATGATCAAGCATACATACAGTAAAAAAGTGAAGAACCTCGATATCGAAAAATTATGGAAAACGTGGACAAATGTGAATTCGTGGAATACGTGGCAAGATGATATTGAATTTGCTGCGATGGAAGGTGACTTTATCGAGCAGAATTATTTTATTTTAAAACCAAAAGGGGGGCCTCGAGTTAAAATACAATTGCTGAAAGTTCAGCCTTTGAAGCAATTTATTGACTTGACGGTTTTTCCCTTGGCAAAAATGTATGGTGATCATGAATTTATAGTGCATGAAAATAATGAAATAGAAATTAAAACAACCATGTCGATCGAGGGCCCTTTGGCGTTTTTGTGGAATAAGTTAGTCATGCAGGGAATTGTACAAAAACTCGATCAACAAACGGAAAGTCTGATCACAACTTCCATGCATGGATAGTCAACAAGCTAAAGGGTGCTATTTTGAGTAAATTAGAAACAAAATTTAAATCTGCGGACGCCAGTACTGGCTTTTTATTTTGGAAAGTGGCAAATTTACACCAACGCCTACAGAGGCAAGTTTTGAGAGATTTAGAAATTTCTCCCACTCAGTTTTCGATATTGGCGTGCTACTTTTTTATGAAATCCGGTCAGACTCTACCGACTCAATCAGATATTTGTGAAATGGCGGGCTTAGATAAAATGCTTGTTTCAGATGTAACCAAAGCCCTTTTGTCCAAAAATCTCATCCGAAAAAGCGAAAATATCCATGACAAAAGATCATTTCAAATTGAATTAACTCATGAAGGAGTTAAGGTTTGTAATCAAGCCGTCAAACTGATTGAAAACTTAGATGACAAATTTTTCAACCAGTCTGGCAGCAAATTAAATTTTCACAAGATGCTCAAAAAAATTGAACAGGGTGTTGATACAACATGGGAAAAAGAGACAATTAAACAAGGTTAAATTGTTTTTCAATTTTGATTTACGAGTGTGGAGTGAATCCCATTTTTTTAGATGACTCTTTGAAGAGTATTCTTTTCTGTATGATCAAAAATTTTGTCTCTGCCTTTGATTTTAATACGGGTATTTTCATCATAGCGAAAGCAATTCTCGTCAATAAATTCGAACTTCACTGTATAGCTCACAGTTTGAAATTCAGTATCTAGAAATTTGTTCGAGCAAATTCCATATGTTGTTGATCCTAGTTCTGCACATACTGTAAACTCAGTTGCATTTTCATCTGCAGTACCACCCGCGTTCACGGCGATTCCACGAGGCACGATAAAGCTTTTTAAAACCTGACGGTTCGCTTTGTCCCAGATAAAATATCCAACTTCTTCATGGAAGGGCTTTTGATCACCACCATCTTCCCACGCTTTCGTATGATAACGAAGAACATGAAGAAGCTGCTCATGATTTTCCACATCACCGATGGGTTCAAAAATCATCTCTTGTCTAAATTTTGTGTTTTCAACATTTCGATCAGGATCTGGCGCCTGGTTTTCGCCCAAAAATCCGTTGCTCTGCCATTTTCCAATATAAAATCGAAGTGGTCCGTAAAGTATGTCATCCATAGGAAGTCCTTTTTGTTCAAACCCTTTGTTTTTCTGTTTAAAAGGTTAAAGTGCATTTTTTTCAATATCGCACTTAAGCAACATATTTAGATTTTATAAATACTAAATCAAGAATTGATTTGTTATTTTTTAAATTTAATAATCCTCACTTTTCATCGGGCTGGAATATCTGGGTGATAAAATTTGTTCATGTACCGTTTATCTATCCAGTTTTTAAGAAGAAGTGGCCATTTGCCTTCGAAGCTAAAGTTTCCCCACACAAGTCGAGCAGAATTTTCTCCCGTGAACAGGATGTTGAGGTACTTTTCTTTAAGTTTGAATTTTGCTGGCTCTAAAGCAGCAAGTGAATTGCGAATGTTCTGGACAAGCAGTCGACCCTGATGCACAGCAATCACACCTGCTCTGGGAAGATTTGGATAATCCGTCATCTCGGTTCCGTCACCGACTGCAAAAATTGATGAAGTTAGTTGAAGTTTGGAATCCACTTTTCCTTGGAAAATTTTTGATGGCCGGGTTGGTGTTACAATAAAAATTGCATCAAAGCTTAAATCATCGCTTTGGTTGAATTTGATCTTCTTTTCATAAATATGTGTAATAGGTTCATTAAGATGAATCTTGATCCCACTGTTCAATAATGATTGCTTGATTTGAGCTGAAATTTTTTCGGTATAGTTTTCACAAATCCTTGATCCTTTTGATATGAGATGAACTTCGCTATTTTTGGCCTGATTTTTTTTGAGTTTTATTTGTAAACCGACTGCGATTTCGACAGCAGCAGCTCCACCGCCAACGACAACAAAGCGTGGATTGGAACAGGAACTGCAAATTCTTTGAATTTCCCTCCACTTTGGCACAAAGTCATCGAAGGGCCGTATGTAAACTGTATTGAATGGACAATCCGAAGGAATTACTGTTGGAGTTCCTCCGATATTGATCGAAAGTAAATCAAAAAAAATTTTAGCACCTGATTTCAAATCCACAGATTTATTGATTGCATCGATAGAAACAACTTCGTCCTGAATAAATTCAATTCCCTTCGATTTGGCATAGTCGGCCGACCGAATTGTTAGATTTGAGGCATCAATTTCTCCAGCAATAAAGCGTGGAATCAGCCCAGAGTAAAATGTCTGACGATTTGGTGATATAAGAATGAATTTATGTTTCTCAATCTCTTTCGCTGTCAGTGCCTTAAGAACCTCTAAATGGGCATGGCCACTGCCTATAAGAAGGATCGTTTTATTCTTCATACAATGACCTGAAGTTCAAATCGTGTGAATGTATCGCTTTAATCATCTGGGATGCCTCGTAAGTTCTATGTCTGGTCAGTGACCGGGTCTGTGACATTGAAGACCGAAATCATGTGATTGAAGTTACTTGCTAAAGGTTTACATATTCATAAAAGGGATGCAAAGTGTAAGTTACTAGATCAATTGACACGATAGATAACAAGGAGTGTATGTGCAGAGATATATCAACATCAAAAATCTGGTCGTGGCATTGATTCTTGTTCTTATTACTTTCTATTTTTCAACAGACGTTGGTTCCTATTTGACTCTAGCAAGTCTTAAGCAAAATCAGGGGCTTTTAAAAGATGAATTTTCAAATAATCCTGTTTTTGTAAGCTTCATTTTTGGAATTGGTTATATTCTGGTGACCGCCTTTTCCATTCCAGGTGCGACGATTTTAACTTTAGCCTCTGGAGCGATTTTCGGTCTGTTGTATGGATCACTGATTGCTTCTGTGTCATCAACGATTGGAGCGACACTTTCATTCTTGGGGGCAAGGTATCTTTTTCGTCACTCAGTAGAAATACGATTTCGGGAACGCATGAAATCAATAAATCAGGGTTTGGAAAAGGAAGGATCATTTTATTTATTTTCATTAAGATTAATTCCTGCTTTTCCTTTTTTTCTTATCAATCTTGCTATGGGGCTTACAAACTTTCCTGTTTGGCGATTTTTCTTAGTTAGTCAAGTTGGGATGCTTCCAGGAACATTTGTTTATGTGAATGCGGGAACAGAAATTTCAAAAATTGAAAGTCTCAAAGGAATTTTGAATCCCAGTATGATATTTTCATTTACACTGCTGGGGATTCTTCCCCTGTTCTCCAAGTGGCTTATTGGATACTTCAGAACACGCAAGCATCTTCATAAATATAAAAAACCGCCAAAGTTTGATTACAATATGGTTGTCATCGGTGGGGGATCTGCAGGTCTTGTTTCTGCCTATATAGCTTCAGCTGTGAAAGCAAAAGTTGCTCTGATAGAAAAACATAAAATGGGTGGTGATTGCTTAAATACAGGGTGTGTTCCAAGTAAAGCTTTCATTCGATCAGCCAAAATATTTAACTATTTCCGAAGGGCAGGTGAGTTTGGATTAGAGTCTTTGACTCCTCATCTTCAATTTTCAAAAGTAATGGAGCGTGTTCAAAAAGTGATTCGAGAAATTGAGCCTCATGACTCTATCGAACGATATTCAAGTTTAGGTGTTGAATGCATTACAGGTGAAGCGAAAATTCTTTCGCCCTACGAAATCGAAGTGAATGGGAAAATTTTGACGACAAAAAACATCGTCGTTGCAACTGGCGCGCGACCACTTGTTCCCCACATTCCAGGAATTGAGCTGGTGAAGCCACTCACTTCGGATAATATTTGGAATCTTCGGGAACAACCAAAGAAACTTGTTGTGTTAGGTGGAGGTCCTATTGGTTGTGAATTGGCTCAATCCTTTGCTCGACTTGGAACGGATGTTACTTTAGTTGAAATGTCGGATCGAATTTTAATCAGGGAAGACGCAGATGTATCCATGGTCGTCACAGACTCTTTTCGAAAAGATGGAATTCATTTTTTAACGTCTCATAATGCACTTCGAATCGAGAGTGTCATTGTAACTACAAAATTAATATGTGAAGCTGCTGGCAAAGAGGTCGCTGTTGAGTTTGATCAAATTTTGATTGCTTTAGGAAGACGGGCAAACGTGACGGGGTTTGGTTTAGAGCAGCTTGGTGTAGAAGTTTCTGATCGTGGAACTCTTATTGCAGATGAATATTTGAGAACAACAAATTTTGCTAATATTTATGTTTGTGGAGATGTGACGGGACCTTATCAATTTACTCATACGGCAGCACATCAAGCTTGGTATGTGGCTGTGAACGCATTATTTAGTCCTTTTAAGTCGTTCAAAGTGGATTACACAATCATACCTTGGTGTACATTTAGTGATCCTGAGGTCGCTAGGGTGGGACTGAATGAAATCGAAGCCAAAGAAAAAAGTATCGAATATCAAGTGACGAAATATGAAATTGATGATCTGGATCGAGCCATCGCCGATGGTGAGGCCCATGGATTTGTGAAGGTACTGACCGCTCCTGGACGCGATAAAATTTTAGGTGTGACTATTGTTGGTCACCATGCTGGAGACATCATTGCTGAATATGTGACTGCGATGAAGTATGGGCTTGGACTTAATAAAATACTTGGGACGATTCACATTTATCCAACATTGAGCGAAGCCAACAAATACGCAGCAGGCGTATGGAAAAAACAAAATGCACCGCAGTTTGCTCTTAAGATGCTAGGCAAATTTCATGCGTGGCGAAGGTCTTAGAGTATCGAAGAATACGATGATTCAGGGACTCTCAGGTCTGAACGATGGGTCATCATTGAACGGATAAGGATACCAGATGTATTTAGGCAAAAGGGGTCAGTCATTCTTATTTGCAACGCTTGTCGTTCCCACGACTCATCTGAATGCTTGGAAAAGTGAAAAGTTTTCTAACGTTCCTAAAAATGAAACGACAGTTTCACCGCAAGGTTTACTTATTCGAGTCAACAGTTCCGCGGGGCCACTCATTTACCCTCTAAAGTCTAAAATTGAAATTCTTGGGTTTAAGGTTCGGGGTGAATTTAAAGGGTTACCGAATATGACAAACCCATCTTTGCAAGGTGAAACAGGTTTTGATGATTATGCCTTACGTTTAGGATTTGTCCTTCCTGGAGATAAGAAGCTTTCAGGTTTCAAAAAACTGATAGCAGCTCAATGGGTCAAAAATTTATATGAACAGGTTAAAGGTGAAGCTGGTATTGATTCCGTTCATTTTTTTAATGTTACACAAAATCCTAAGAAAGTTGGTCAAATCAGAACTCATCCAGGATCTGACCTTTTTAAAGAAGAGTTTTTTGTGGAAGTGAAAAAATCAGGTCCATTTGAATATGATTTGCAATTCAAGAAGCCCATTGAAGCCATCGCAGTTTGGTTAAGCATTGACGGTGATGATACCAAGTCAGTTTATGATGTTTTGATTTCCAGCCTTGAACTCCATGTGACGGATGGAGAAAGTTATGATCGATGATCCTTCAAGGAACTTCAGAAATAAACTGCGTCAGTGTCGTAGCTTCTGAGTATCGTTTGACTTTTATTATTCTACTGGACTTATGGATTGAATCACAATCAAATGATGACACACCTCATGTTTGAGTTCTGCTAGGCAATTTTTAAATGGATGCAATAATCTTCCTCATGACAAAGCAATTGGAATTCAGACAAGATTTTATTTTGCAGGTACCGCCTATGAATCTAGGAATTCAATTATCTTAGAAGAAGTTGCCCATCTTGATTCTCTATTGGAAACTCCAAAACCATTATTAAATGACATTGAATGTACGCCAATATGGCCAAACATCAAAGCCAAATGTGATCGCCTCAAAGCTCTAGCAAAGAATTGTAAATCCGCAAAGCAAGCAAGGTTTGATCTGATTGTCAAAAAAAACCCAAGCAATGATTCCCGAGATTGAAAAATTAATAAAGTCGTACAGATAATGCTTAAATAAATTTTACTCGGAGTCGGGTGCGCGAGTTGGTAAAGGCTTTTCAGAAGCTACGACGAGAAAAATAAAAGATAGTTGCGAACCAATCTGTCACTTGAGTCGTGGTGAAGACCGTGAACGAACCAAATATGTCGTAGATAGTTCAATGGGCGGAATCGCCTTAACTGTTGAGCCAAGAGTAGGCATATAGTAAATAGACGACCAAGTCTTAGAAAACTGATTTTATTGTCGTTCACAGAATTTTACTATTCCCCCGACCGAATTCGCAAAAATAGAAATTCAGACTTTTTATAAAAGGCATTGTAACTTTTTAATATGTCTTGTTGGCTTTCAAAGTTTGCCAAAGCTGACTGCTTTGCTTCCAAATTCACGGCAACTTCAAATGCAGCATAGGCTTTGAAATCAAACAATATTGAAAATACGGTGCTCAAATAGAATGTTAGTTTTTGCTCTTCCTCGTTTAAAAGTCGATATCCTTGTAAAAGCCTATAAAAAACGTATTTTTTCTTTTTAAAACTAAAGAAATATTCCTGGCTAGTGTTTGATTCTGCGAGCAATTTCTGCTCACTAAAGAATCCAAATTGAACAGAATAAAATCGGCAAAATTCTTTAGACATCTTGTAAAGCTGAATATGGTGAGGGTGGGGCTTTTCCCCGCCATGAGGCGGATGTGTGATCGCGATATCAGCTTTATACTTTGAAAACACTTTTATAAAAGCTTGTCGTAGTTCGCTCATTTTTAAAAAATGATCGATTCCAGTATCTTCACAGTGGCCGAAAACGACCTTTAAGCCGAGTTGGTCAATAACTTGACTTAGTTCCTTACCCCGCTTTGAGACCGCCGCGTGTGTCAGGCAAAAGACTGTAACTTCATTATTTGTCTTTAACTGCTGCATGGATTGAAAAAACCAAAGAGTTTCATCATCGGGATGAGCGACAATAATTAATATTTTTTTGTTTTTAATTTCTCTGAGACGCTGCATAACAACCTGTTTATATTGCACAATTTAATAATATAAGTAAAACTAATAATAAAGCACATGACATAGGTATTGCTAATGATAAATATGAATCACTTAAGATCGTTTTATATTTGCGCTCTTCAAAAAAATGTAACAAAAGCTGCTGAAATTTTGAATGTCAGTCAGTCATCTGTGAGTCAACAGTTGAAATTGTTCGAGGAGGAACTTGGGTTCCCTCTATTTTTTAGAAATGGGCGAACTTTAGACCTGACATCAGAAGGCAAGCTTCTATTTCAAAAATCTAAAAATGTATTCGAATCTATAATTGGAGTCGAAGATTTTTTGGAGAACAGGACTGACTTCTCAGGAAACGTTTCAATATATGCAGATGATGACATTGAACGTCCTTTTTTATCAAAGATATCAAACGAGTTAATGAAAAGCCCATCTTTTCATCGCGCCTCGTTTTCGGTAAACTCAATATCTGACTTAGAAGATTTTATTTCGAAAAATACAGATTCAGAAGAACTCTATATTTCAAATAAGAAAATGAAATCGCTTGAACTTGTTCATGAATTTTCATTTCCAGTAAAGTTGATTTCGTCTGTTCAAAATATCGAAATGGGGCAAATCAAAACAAATAATCTAAAGTCACTGTTCTCACGTTTAGGACAAAAACTAGTTATTCCAAGCAAAGGACATTCTTTAAGAGAAGAAATGGAAGAAAAAGTAGATGTCGAGGACTTGAGGGACCATATCCTACTTGAAAGCAATGTCATGACTTGTTTGACCCATTCCGTTCGAGAAGGTCTGGGCTGTAGTCTTTTGCCCGTTCAGTATGTTTATGATGATATTAAAAAAAATAGACTATCTGTTTTTGGGCCACCTAATGGCTTTTGGGAGCATCGACTCTATCTCTACGCGCCAAAAAAACAAAATCTTAACGTTGCAAAAGAGTTGGTTCGAATTATTCAAAAATTCTCAATCGAAAAAGGGGGCTAAATGGTCAGTGTTATCATTCCAACTTTAAACGAAGAAAAGCGAATTTCAGACATAGTTAAGTTTTGTCTTTCATCCAAATTAGTTTCAGAAGTTATCGTTATAGATGATGGCTCAACTGATAACACTTTCACTTTAGCAAAAGCAGCAGGTGCTAAAGTATTTTTTAGTTCAATGCTTGGAAAAGGGACTTCCATGCTCGACGGACTTTGGAAGTCGCAAGATGACGTTGTTTTATATTTGGATGGAGACATTTACAATTTCTCAGATTCACTTATTCAGGAAATGGTTCAGCCACTCTTAGATAATAAGTGTGACTTTGTAAAGGGTCGGTTTCATCGAACTGCGGGAAGAGTCACAGCATTAACCGCAAAACCACTGCTAAAAGCTTTTTTCCCAGAAATATGCGAGATCGATCAACCTCTGGGAGGTATCATTGCTGCAAAAAAGGATCTTTTAAAGAATATCAAGTTCGAAACAGATTATGGAGTTGATATAGGATTGCTTATTGATGCAGCCCAAATTGGAGCAAGAATTCTTGAGGTTGATATAGGTTCTGTAGATCACGATCACCAAACCCTTGATCAACTAGGTCACATGTCAGTGCAAATTGTTCGTGTCATTTTAGAGCGAGCGTCTCGATATAAAAAGCTTGATTTAAATCAACTCAAAGACAGTTATGAAATACAACGAGTCAATCAACTTCAAATGGAACCCATTATTGGTAAAATTGATCCAAAAAGAAAATTGGCACTTTTTGATATGGATGGCACGTTAATCGAGGGTCGATATATCGAGAGACTCGCCCGTTATGTGAGTCGTGAAGATCAGCTTGTAAGGTTGCTTGATAATAAGAAGCTAGACCCAGTCTATAGAACCAAAATGATCGCAAAAATTTTAACTGGTTTACCGAAAACAGTTTTTGAAAAAATCGCGAACATCATTCCGCTTTCTAAAAATGCCCAAAATTTGATTGTCGAGCTTAAAAAGCGTGGCTTTATCGTTGGAATCATCACAGACAGCTATTTTGTAGCTTCAGAAATCATTCGTAAAAGAGTTTTTGCTGATTTTTCAATTGCACACTTACTGGAATTTAAAAAAGGCATTTTTACTGGTGAACTTGAGATATCTCCTTTGTTTATTTCTGATAGATGTAAAAAACATGATTTTTGTAAATTGAATATACTTGGACACATAGATCGATTTTATGGGATGGATCATTCTCTGATTCACTTTGCGGGTGATGGACTTAACGATGTTTGTTTATTGGAAAATTTAGCTAATACTTTTGCTGTAAAGCCAAAAGATTCGAGGGTTGAACTTGCTGCCACTGGTGTCGCGCATGAACTGGGTGACATTTTAAATAGGTGGAATTAAATAATGGACTTAAGCAAAAGTACGCAAGAACTCTACAAAGACAGCGCTGAAAAACTTGAAGAAATTCGAAGCCAATTCTTAAAGCTGTTGCCGTTTTGGATTGCTGGTTCTTTGACTGCTTTAATTGCGACTATGTATGCAAAATTGTTCACTCTAGCTGAGTCATTTTCTTTGCAGATGTATGACAAGTTGGACCTTTGGTTTATTCTAATTCCACCACTACTTTTTTTCTTATCTTGGTTTTTAGTGCATAAGTATGCTCCAAGAGCTAACGGAAGCGGGATACCTCAACTCATGGCTTCGATAGAGTTACTTCATTCAAAAAAAGACCGATTTGTCGAAAGTCTTTTGGGATTCCGAATCATTGTGATTAAAATTATCAGCTCTTTACTTGGTGTTCTGGGCGGTGGAGCAATCGGCCGAGAGGGGCCAACATTACAAATTTCAGGATCTATTTTTTCATTGTTTACAAAGCACTGGAAATTTTCTGAAATTCAAAATAAATCTGCTTTTATTATGGCGGGAGCGGCGTCAGGTCTTGCTTCGGCTTTCAATACTCCCCTTGGCGGGATTGTTTACGTTGTCGAGGAACTAGCTAAATCACATTTAAATACTTTTAGGACAGGGGTTCTACACGCTGTTATCTTTGCTGGAATCATCTCTCAAATGATTATGGGACCTTATTTATATTTGGGCTTTCCAAAGATTGCTGATTTTAATGGAATGTTTATTTTACAGTATATTTTAATTTCGCTTGCTGCGGCTATTGCGGTTATAGTGTTTTCCTATTTACTTAAAGTACTCGTAGAAAAAAGAAATGAACTGAACAAGATTCGCTCACATTTATTTATCGCAGTATTTTCTGGACTTCTTTTTAGTCTCTACGCAGTTTTTATATCAAAGACTGCGTTAGGCCCGGGAAAAGAACTATTTAATCATCTTCTTTTTAGCAATGAATCGGCAAGCCTACTAGATGTTGTCAGTCGTTTTTTGGGAAGTCTTTTTACCTATGCAAATGGGGGATCAGGCGGAATTTTTGCCCCAACGCTTAGTTTAGGTGGATCATCAGGTTCATATTTAGATCATTTATTGAATTTTAGTATAGGTCCTCTCGCAGTTTTGATCGGCATGACAGCGGGGCTCGCTGCCTTGACCCAATCACCGTTGACTTCATTTATATTAATTTTAGAAATGACAGACCGGCATAGGGCCATTTTTCCACTTATGTTGGCTGCGATAATTGGTCACGGTCTATCTAAGCTTATTTTAAAGCACTCTTTTTACGAATATGTTTGTGAAACAATTCTAACTAAGATGAGCGAGTCGAAAAATGAAAGCTAAGGTAAATTTTGACGGAAATTGGCTTTCTGATATTGAATTTAAATCACATCAGTTTCTTATTCAGGAAAGGTTTAAAAGAAGCTTAAAAACATTTTTTACCTTCTTTGGTGCTGCGATATTTTCTATATTAATTCCTGTGTTACACTTTTTCTTGGTCCCTATTTTTTTAATACTTTCGCTTTATTTGTCTTATCGAAAATTTAAAGAAATTGTTTCCGTAGATTTGGTGGGAATTAAATGTCCAGATTGCAACAAATACTTTAAGGACTCATCTGTTGGGTTAAGAAGAGATGACTTCGTCGTTCGTTTAAGTTGTGACCAGTGTAGAAAAAATTTAACCCTTGTCTTTGAGGATCGTAGTCATGAATTATCCAAAATTTAGAATTCTTAGATTATTTGCACAAATTAGAAGTCTTCTCGATCTTAAAACAGATTTCGATAAAGATGGTACGTATAACCTCATTAATAACGGAGCAGAATTTAAGAGTGGAAATGCTTGGGGTCTCATATTTGCTATTTTCATTGCAAGTATTGGACTCAATGTAAATTCTACTGCAGTTATCATCGGCGCGATGCTTATTTCGCCACTTATGGGACCCATTGTTGGTTCTGGATTTTCAATTGGCACACACGACTTTGACTTACTGAAAAAGTCTGCAAAAAATTTGGCGTATGCTGTGGCTATAAGTGTGGTTACATCAACACTCTTCTTTCTGATTAGTCCAAGTGGTTCAGTAAAATCTGAACTTTTAGCTCGAACTCAACCAACGATTTTTGATGTTCTTATCGCATTTTTTGGTGGAGCTGCTGGAATTGTGGCAAGTACTCGGATGAATAAAGGGAATGCTGTGCCGGGCGTAGCAATTGCTACGGCACTTATGCCGCCCCTCTGCACCGTCGGGTATAGCATTGCTCATTTTGAGTTTCAGTATGCCATTGGAGCACTCTATTTATTTTCAATTAATGCAGTATTTATCCTGATCGCAACCTATGTATTTACTAGAATTCTGGGCTTTAAATTAAAAGTGGATCGAAATCCTAGTCGTGATAAAACGATTCATCGGTACATGACGTGGGGTTCTTTTGTATTTATAATCCCAAGTATAGTTATGGCTTGGTATCTTCACAAAAAGTCGCAATTTGAAAATAGCGCACTTGATTTTATAAATTCGGAGTTCAATTTTTCAACTACCGTTGTGGCAAAAAAGGATATTGTTTTTGATATTAAAAAACCACGGATTGAAGTTTTTGTTTTTGGTGATGATCTTTCCGAAGAGCAAAGATTAAAAATCTCTCAAAATCTTGATAAAGTTCCTGCTTTGCGCGGTTCAAGTCTAAAGATACTTGGAATCCAAAAAGACAATTTTTCTTTGAATGATCTCGAGGAAAGATTCATAAGAAGAAGTGAATTTTCTCAGCTTCTAAAAATCGAAGAAGGAAATAGATCAAATTTTCTGAGGTCTAATTCCTCTGAAATTTTGAAGCAATTAAATCTAATTTTTGAGAACCAGGTTCATGATTTACATATGACCGATGATCGAATTCAACTTTTTTGGAAAACGAAACCAA
>CAZFSX010000007.1:0-3582 GCA_964522115.1 uncultured Pseudobdellovibrionaceae bacterium
CTTGCATAAACACCCCTTGGGTTGGGTGTCCAAATCAAATTGGGGTCAGGAACAGAACTATATTAGATTTCTTTGGAAAGAAAATTTACTCCAGCAAATATCCTTTAGTTACACAAAAAATACTATTGAATTTACTTATGGCTCTTGTAAAATTCAGGATTCATTTGATTCCTATCGACTTCCATTTTCTTATAGAGGTAGAATGTACCAGGGTAGCATGTGTCTTCAAAAGATGAGTGGCGGGATTGAATCGATCAACTTTTATTATAACGACTCTTTAAATCTTATAAAGGTACATGGGAGTGAGTCTAAAAGAAGTTATTTCCATGGAAATTATCAAAAGTTAGTCGATAATACAAAAAAAGATTCCTGTGCATCAAACCCTACTTTAAATAAAGCATCGTTTGAAAAATCATTTTTCCGGCGAAATGGTGGATCTCAATTTGTGGATACAAATTCACTTCATCAAATTGTTGGTCTCTCATCACCATATCTCTATAATGATCTTAGAAACTGCCAAGTAGATGCTGAAGGTCAGCATTTTAATAGTTTGGTTGGTGATTTAAATAATGATGGTGTGGATGATTTATTAATATCATCGTATTCAATCCGTAAAAGTTTCAATAATAATTCATGCCAAGAATTTACAGTAGGAAAAATACAGATTGGAGTCTATTTTCAAACAGAAGGTAGTTTTATTTATTATCCATTCAATCAAAAACAAAGAAATGTAATTGAGCAAATACCTGAAGGTGATTTGAATAATAATTATAGCTATGGAACATCCAGTACAAATCAAAGAGTTAACTTTCAAATTATGAGTGACTTGGACGGAGACAGTTTTCTCGATATTTTTTCATGTAGAGATGGTGCTGCTTACTGGCTAAAAAATTTAAAAAATGGAATGTTCTCTAATCCTGAGAAAATTGATGGTGTAGCTTGTGATAATTTTGATATGAATCTTTATAATGAAAAAAGAAATGATGATAATTATTTTGAACTTCAGGATATAACAGCTCAAACGATTATAATCGATCTTAATCAAGATGGTTATCCGGATATTGTAACCGCAAACACAATATACCTAAATTTAGGTAATCCCAATAATTTGACTTTTATGAAGCTATCTAACTCCTCTGAATTATTAAAACAATGGCAGTTAAAACTTGTTAAAGACATAAAAGATAAGAAAAAAGGCGTTTTTAGAATGGATTCTGAGTCAATATACCCTACTATAGACTCTAATTACTCTCATCGCACTGATTATGAAAGAAATGGAAAAACTCAATTGTGGAACAGTCTGGATGGTTCTTGTTTAGAAGAGCCAATCTTTATTAAGCATTTGATCTTAACAAGTATGGAAACAGACTACGGTGGGAGAGTTGAACTTACATTTGATCTCACTCCCTACGGTCCCCAAGTAAATCGTATAAGTAAGTATGCACTTTCACAGGACCGAAAGTCTAAAGACTTTACTACAGTTTCAGTACAGAACTATAAATACCATTATCCGATAGTAGATAAAAAAACGCGACAGTTTTTAGGTTATAGAGTTGTTGAAGTCATAACTGATCCAATGAACATTGATAATACCAGAGCAGTGGAGCTCGGAGGTAGAGAGATTACAATTTATGGTACTGATGATGTTAATATGTATGATTCTGAACGTGCTCCATTGATTGGAATTCCAGTATTAAAATATATATGTGAATATAATAAATGTTCAGATCTTCCAAAGACACTTTTTCTTGGAAATGAAAAACAGGATTGGATGAAAAAAGAGGTTTATAAATATAAAAGATTTATGGCTAAAGATTTGCTTGGCTATAATGCACCAGACTCTTCGTTTCAATATTATGTGGCAAAGGTCAGTAGCGAAAGTATGTTGATGAAAATCGAAGGTACTATCGATACTCCATTGGAAACAAGGTATTCTTTTTATCGATTTAGCCCTTTAGGTGCAACTCAAATACAAATTGAAAAAATTGGACATGGACTTGAAAATCAAGCTGGTCCTCAGTTTGGAAAAAATAGATACGAAAAAATAGTATCAACATACCGAATATTTGGCGATGAGCTCGTACCATTATCTAAAACTACTTATGGTCTTCGGTCCATTGATCATCAAGGGACTCCTGTGGAAGAACTTATTTATCAATTTTCAGGTGATAAAAAGAGTGGTGGATTAAATTACAAAATTTTCCGCTCTGGTATTCCACTGCACACATACATTTATGACTCCAAAGGTCGTAAATTGTTGGAAAAAAACTTTGATGGTTTGGAAACCAATTATCAATATGATGATGAGTCTCTTAAGTTGACAGAATCGACAGCTCGTATGTCGGAAGTTTTTATGTTTGATTCAGGTGGTTTTATTATTAGTTCGGAAAAAAGAGCTAAAAATATCCAACCACAAGTTATAAAAATAGATAGGCGTCCAGATGGAATTCCAACTTTGATTCAGTTTATGAGCCAAAAGTATCAATACATTGAGACGAAATTAAATCCGGGCTTGCAAGTTGATATTAAAGATGGAGCGTCAGGCAAGGTTTTAAGGAAAATATTTTATGATGGATTTGGCCGTCGATTGAGTGAATGGAAGCCTTTTGGTGATCAATGGCTTTTAATCCAAGGAAATATTCCAGGCGAAATCAACCCATTGATTCAATTTCAAAATGCAATATATTCTGATTTTCAAGTTATTCCTAGTGGGAGGAAATCAGAGAAAATATATGATGCTCTTGGACGGATGACATATGAAACTCAATTAAGTTCGACTGAAGCAATTCCAAGGGCTACTAGAAATTTTTATAACGGTTCCTGCAAAAAGTCATTTCTTATCAATGGCTCCTTCGAACGCCTAATGAAGACTTCGTGTCAGGATGAATTGGGTGACTTGGAAAGTATTTCAATTGGGAGAGAAGATTCCATACGTATACGACGAGAAGTTCAAGGGGATATTCTTAATGTTGGAAATATTGAATATAACTACGATAATCATCATCGAATCATAAATATTCATTCTAACAAACAGAAATTGAATGAGGTAAACTATTCATTAGATCATCTGATTGCAGATTATAGTAATCAGTTTTCCACACAAAAAAATGTTTATAATGAGACGACTCATACTTCATTAAGAAATGAGTTAACTTCTCAAACAATTTACGACAACTTTGGTCGAATTCAGAATCAAGATTCTTTTTCATTTCACGCAGAACATTCTTATAATGAAGATAATCAGCGTGTTTCGACAGTTATTAGTTCTATGGGCAGACAAGTTACGCAGTCTTTTGAGTATAATCAGAATTTGCTAACAAAAGTAAAAAACAATTTTGGATTTTTGCAAAATCTAGATTTGGAATTAGAGTGGGATAATTTTAAACTTCTTGCAGTGTCTCCATTTTTGAAGAAATTGGATTATAATTCTAATGGTGATATTGATAAAATTACCTATGATAATGGTTTAATTGTTAACTTCAAATTTGCGGATGATGGAAAAAGTTTAGGTCTAAGTTATGTTGATCCAAAGAATCAAGAAGAACGTGTAGAAAACTTAACATGGAATAGATACGATTTGAT
>CAZFSX010000007.1:3592-7717 GCA_964522115.1 uncultured Pseudobdellovibrionaceae bacterium
TAACTTCGGAGAAGATCACATCTTATAGATATATCTACAATTCAAATTTTGAACTGTCGAAAACAGAAACTCAAAATTCCACAAATACATTAACAATTGTCTCTGATTCGCCATTCAAGGCAGATTCTTATAATAAGACTCCATTGGATGTACAAATCGAGAATGATTTAGTTTCAAGAATTGATGGGTACACAATTAAATATGGTGGCCTTTACTCTATTGCAGGAGTGAGTAAGGGGATTTATAAGGAAGTTTATGTTGCTGATGACGTTCATGTTATAAATCAGCATATTATTGAATATGTAAGGCTAGCGGATCGATTTGTTGGCGTCATTATTCATGGTCCCAAAATTCGCGGTTTTTTTCCAATCATTACTGACCATTTGAATTCAGTACGTGTCATCTTTGATAAGAGTGGAGCACCCCTTGTTCAAAGGGAATACGATTCATGGGGAAATGCCTATTTCGAAAAAACTGATGGTGATCAAGGGAAAATTCTTTCTCAATTAATTCGCTATGATTTTGCAGGACTCATCCGTCCTTTTGGGTCTAGGTACTTGATAGCCAGACATCGCGTGTATGCTCCTCATCTTGGGAGGTGGCTAACATTAGATCCAATGCTGCAATGGGACCCTAAAAAAATGATTAAAAATCATTCTCAAGAATTGGATGGTTATAAGTATGCTTTAGGCAATCCAGTCGTCTTCATTGATAAAACAGGTACATTCGCAACATTGCTGCCAGCTTTTGGTGCGGGATTTGTCGCAGGTGGAACTACTTTTGGATATCAGTATTTAATGAACGGTCATGATGCTGGAAGTGCTGCACGGGATGGTCTTGTGGCGGGGATGACAACTATTTTTGTTGTTGGAACCGGTGGTATAGGTGGAGGCACGTTGGGTGCAAATCTGGCTGCTGGAACTATGGGAAGTGGAATCAATGAAGGTTATAACATTTATAAGGGTGGAGAGTTTGATTTTAGCCGTTGGCTTTCAGGTGTAGTAGGTAATTCGTTAGGCGGGGTTGTGCTTCAATATATTCCCCTTCGAGCAGAAGGTCTCACTCTGGGGGGAGAAATTGCGTTGGAAGGTGTTAAGTCCTTTACCCAGACCCAAGGGGCATTTCTCTACGATATACTTACTCAAGGCTCTTCTCACAAAGATGGGGTTAGAAATGATTATTCAGAACAAGTGACTATAGATAAAAAAGAGAGTATGAGTCTTTCAGATTATTCAGGGCAATATATGTGCCCGATTGATGGAGAATCACCTAAGAAGTAGGTTTTCGAAAATCAAAAAGGAATTCTTAATATGCTAAAAATAGATGAATCAAAAGTTATTAAAAAATTTGAACCAGATTATGAAAAGATTCGATTGCTTTATCGTTATATTTTTCCAGTAATTTTTTATGTAAGTTTCCTTCTTATTTCTTGGATGATGCTTTTTGTATTAAAAGATATAAAGTCATTAGTAGATCTTTTTTACATTTTAGTGGGAATTTTTTGGTTATTAGGTTTAATCTACGTCCAGTTTTATGAAAGACCCAAGTCCATGCAGGTCTGTTACTTTTTTGAAGATAAGCTTCTTGTGACGTTTGATAGTGTCAAAGTATTAAGCTCCATTGAAAAACACAATATTGCCAAAATATTTCAAAAACCTTTCGTCAAGCAACTCCAACATGTGATTATCCAGGAGAAAAGTGGAAAAAAATCTATGATTTACTTTACTGATCAAGCTTTGCTGTCAGACCTGATTGAATATCTAGAAAAATGGTCAGGAATTCCTTCTGAGTTTATCAGTAATCACTTTCAACGCCAGAAATCCAAACCACAAGGAAATCAAGCGATGAAAGAGTTTGAAGAAAAGGTGAAAGTTGTGGAGCGAACAACTCCTGGATATTTATTTTCACGAATGCTCAAATTATTTCCCGTTGTATTCACAGGTATTGGATTCAGATATACCAGTGTTCATTTTCCAATAGCCGTATTTGTTGGCATGGTAGTTTTTGGTCAAAGTTATATTTGGGACCCTGGTCATGATTTTATTCAAGGAATAAAAAAACCTTTATTTGCCCTTTTTTCTACTCTTTTAGCATGGGCAGTTCTCTTGTCTTTGAAAGAACAGGCATTGGTTGTTGTTTATCCCGAGCTTTTAATTGGAATCATTGCGATAGTTCTTGTTTTATTGAAAAAGTTCCAGGGTAAAAATCTCTTATTTGTTTTTCTACCAGTTGCTGCAAGGTCTTTTTGGCATATATATCAAATTCAGACAAACGGTATTCATCGTATCAACCTCGCTCCTTTGTTCATTTATGCCGTCATTGCTGGCTACTATTTACTGCAAGATCCTATGATTCAAATTGCTCAATCATTGTATGAAAAAGGATTAAAAAAACAACCGTCGAACTAGCCGACTGTCGAACAAGAATTGTCCCTAGGGTGCTTTCTTAGGGATGTCTCAAAAAAAGACATTCTAAGTTGTCGTAATCCAAAGAAAAAATGCACTGTCTTAAAATGAAATTGGCATCAGGTCTGCATCTTTCAAGGTAAGAGGTATTTTTAGATAAATCCTCGGGTCAAGAAAGATGGAGGAACATATGGAAGACAAAATCATGCTCAAATTGGTGGGAAGCTCCTTAGTTTTAGTAGGAATTTTCTACAAGATTTTTCTTTCTGTTCCCATGAATTCTGATTTTGAAAATGGACTGAAGGCCATGACAGAATCTGGTGGCAGTGTCAGCGTGGATTTGAATCGTAAGCCATTGCCCCCGTCGAAGACAGCTCCTTCTCCAATCGCAGCCACAGAAGTCATTGCTTCTGATGCAGTTGTGGAAAAAAATTTAGAAGCCTTGGTTCAAGATGCAGAGTCTACAATTGCAGCAAAAGATGCTGAAGGTTCTGATAAGAAAGTAGATCCAAAGAAACCAGCTGATCCCAAAAAAGTTGCAGCGAAGGATCCAAAAAAAGAAAAGCAAGAAGTCGATAAAAAGAAAAAAGAAGAGCAAAAGAAAAAAGTCGCAGCTCAACAGCAAAAAATGAAGCAATGGTATCAGGCTGCTTATCAAAATTGGGCCAATGAATCCGCCTTAGAGCAAGCGCGTGAACAACGTCGTCAAGAGTTGGCCCAAGAAGTTGCAGAAAGAACTAGACAGCAATCTGCAAATATTTCCACAGCACCCAATCTTGCTCCCAAAACAAGACCTGTCACGACTGCGGCTTCAGATACTTCTAAATATTCTGCCGAAGAAAAACGACTTCGAGATAATTTGTTTCACTTTCCAAGTATTGCCAACATGAATAAATTTATTGATTTGTATCTTCAACAAAAAATTCAAGATGCTGCTTTTTATGGAACGGTGAAGGATTTAGTATTGAGTCCTTCGAAGGAACATCAACGGATCGGTATGTATGCTCTGAATGCTTATCCATCAGTAAGTTCCTTTGCGATGTTAATTGAACTGATTGATACGTCCAAAGATGCAGATCTAAAATCAAGTCTTCAATCCATTCTGTTAAATTATACTCAAGTGACTTCTCACCAAGTTTTATTGGATGTACTACAACATGGAAAATCTCGACAAATTCTTGTTGCCTTAGACTTGAGTCAAAGATTCTTGCAAGCAGTTCAAAATCAGAAAGATAACTCCATCAATTCCGTGAATCCATATGATAGATTTTTGCAGGTTCTTTCTGGGCAATTACAAAATCCAGATCCAACAATTTCTGTCAAATCACAACAGGTCTACAGTCAATTTCAACAGGCGCGCACTTTGTGGATGGCTTCTGCCGCAGCTCACGTAGGTGGGGCTGGGCAAGGACAGTAACTTCTTGATCTGATCTTCTCTGGACTATTGTCAACAGGTGCTGATCAATCACCAGCGCTGACCAATTTTGACTGCATAAAAATTATCCTGCATTTTGTCCATTTGAATGGATGCAAAATATTTTTTAATGAAAAAAGAAACTCCACCTAGAAAGTGAATTGTCCCTGTGATTTCACTTTCTGTGGATTGGGAACTTGTGATTCCATAGGCCCCACCAATAAATTGACCCTGGGTGCGAACGGATCCAAGGCCACCGTAAACAACAAATCCATTGGAAAAGACAGATCCTACAAAATCAATGCC
>CAZFSX010000007.1:7727-17704 GCA_964522115.1 uncultured Pseudobdellovibrionaceae bacterium
TGGTTTGTGTCGTGATCTGGCTTCGAAATTGAGAATTAGAAAAGTGCACAACGCTCATCCAAGAAGCGGGAAAATTTTTGGATTCAAAAAAAGTCCAACGAATTTGAGCTCCATAATGAGAAATATCATCTTGAAAAAAAGGAGCCGCTTGCAGAGAAAAATCTAAATTATTGTAAAGTCCCTTGGCCATCTCAATAGTGAAAAAACCAAAATCATCTTGCAACTGAGTTTTTGAACCCAATGTCGATAGCTGACTGGTGGGTAAACTTTGGTATCCTAACCCAATTTCAATGCCAGATTCTCCGCCAAGTGCGTAAGGAATGGACAGAATTCGACTTCCACTTCCATAGCCCAAAATTTCTAAAATTCGACTGCGATCGTTCGAAGTCAACTGTGTTGGAATCGATAAATTACTGGCTTGGACATTGGCTGCCAACAGAGGCAAAAAAAGCAGGAGCTTCAAGCAAAACAAAGCAATTCCAGAATGAAATTTTTTTGCAGAAGAAATCATGTAGGACCTACTTTGGATTTTTCAATAATTTTTGTTGTGCTTCGTCCATCGATAAATTGCAGGGATCGAACTTGTCCTCCGTTGGCCAAGACAAAATCAGACCCGACGATTTCTGAAATTTTCCAATCTCCACCTTTGACCAAAATATCGGGCTGCACTTGATGAATCAATCTTTCGGGAGTTTGCTCATCAAAAATGACGGTGTAATCCACACAGGCCAAAGCTGCTAAAATTTCAGCGCGATCATTTTGATTTTGAATCGGGCGTGTTGGACCTTTTAAGACTTGAACAGATCGATCGGAATTGACTCCGACGACCAAGATATCACCTAAGCTGCGAGCTTCTTGCAAGTAGCGCACATGACCGATATGCAGAAGATCGAAGCAACCATTGGTGAAAACAATTTTTTTGTGGGAAGAGCGAAGCTTGGAAAAAAAGTCAGCTAGATTTTCTGAGTTGAGAACTTGACCCATAAGACTCCTTGAAGCGGGCAACAAGAAGTCTTGGGGCTTTCAAAACTTACAGGTTGCGACGGTAGATTTGTGTGCCAGTCAACTGACCAGCCAGATCTTTATTTAAGATCATAGACAACAAAGGTAGAGTAATGAAACCTGAAAAAATATTCAGCAAAATTCGATTGATCCAGCGCAACTTGAGTTTCCAATCCTGCATCTGCTCGGGAAGTAAACTTTTTTGATCAAAAACCCATTCTCCGGGGGTATAGCCCAAGAAGACTCGGTGGGCGCTGAAGTAAACAAAACTAAGCACCATAAATAATCCCAACAAAGAAACGTAGATCAAGCCACTGGAATCTGGATTCAGAAGGTTGAAGTACAAATCAGCCTGAGTCACCGCAATCAAAACAATCAGGCAAAGCAGTTGAGCACTCAGAATTAAGAGAAAATCCAAAAAGCCAGCTCCCAATTGAATGTTTGATGGGACATAGCTGGTTCTTTTTTCTAAGGAAGTGTTCAGAACCAAAGATGTTCTGTTAGAAGTTTGTTCCTTCAAATGATCTTTTGGAAATGGTTTTTTTCCAAGATAAGGATCTTTGAAATCCAATTTCTTGGAATTCATTTTATCCAAGACTTCTTGAGAACGTCCAGGCTTCAAAGGCGTCGATGAGGGACGTTCTTTGCGAGGCAAGGGTTGAGTGATTTCAGGCATGGCGATGGATTCCACAGAAGAAGAATTCGCCAAAGAAAAGTCAGCCTGAGCTCCAAGCGAATGGGAGTTTGTGGCGGTATCATTTTTTGCAGCTGACTTTTTATGAAAACCAAGGCCTTCCGTTAAAGGCTTGAATTGAAACTCATCCATAGGATCTGTGGCCATAAAGCCCTCCTGCGAAAATTATGGTATCAATTCATACTTTAGGATGGACGCCAAAGCGATGCAAGCCGTTTCAACCCGCAGAACCTGGTCGCCCAAAGAGACTGGTTGAAGGTCGTGCTGACGGAAGATTTCCACCTCTTTGTGGCTGAAGCCGCCTTCGGATCCAACGAACAGCCAGATATGATCAAAATTTTCAGGCTTTTGTTGTTTTAAAAAACTCTGAACACTTTGATCCGCATCACCTTCGTAGGCAAAGACGATCAGGTTCCTTGAATTTTGCCTTAGTTGGCGCAGCAGAGTCTCAAAAGAAAGGGGAGGCAGTATAGGCATGACATTGCCACGGCCAGATTGTTGTGTGGCAGATAAAACGATTTTTTCAAAGCGTTGATTTTTTTGAGCCGGCCACATCGAAGCTGATCTGACAAAACTAAAATCACTGAAGAAGGGCTGAACGGAATGAATGCCAAGTTCCACAGTTTTTTCTAAGACGGCCTCAAAAACAGGAAAGCGAGGGACACTTAAGGCCAGACTTAAGTAGGGGCGTTTGGGAGTTGGTAACGTTCGGGATTCTAAAACCTTGGCTGTCGCTTTTTTCTTTTCCACAACAGTCACTTCCACAAGGTGAGCTTGATCTCTGTCTCCAAGAATTTCAAACTTACTGCCCATTTCATTGCGGCAAACATCGAAAATATGATGGAAGTGATCACCATCGATCAAAACACTTTCCGTGGAAATCTTCTCAGCAGGAAGCCAATAGCGTCTCATGATGCCGGAGTCTCCGTGGATTGTAACCAGTAACCGACCCACTCATCATCTTCAAGGCGGCGTAGAACTTTCAATGGACTTGCATCAATAAATTTTTCAAAGAACAAACTTTCTCGCTCCAGCAAGATCCCCGTCAGAAAAATTTGTCCACCAGGCTTTAAGACTTTCATTAAATCTTGGCGCAGGTTGATCAAGACGCCGTCGATAATATTTGCGACGACGAAATCATAGGTTTCATGGACTTCTTCCAGTAATTGGTGAGAGATGTTCACCGTATCCAGGTTATTCAGTTTGACGTTTTCCATGGCAACACGGCGGGCTTCGGGATCGATTTCGATTCCCTTCACGTAGCCAATGCCTCCCATTTTTGCCAGCATTGCAAGGATGGCCGTGCCTGTTCCCACATCCAGAAGAGATTGATTTTCAGGGTCCGATGTTTTTTGGCAAAGCTTGTGCACAAAGTAGGCTGCCATTCGAGTGGTGGCATGGGTGCCGGTTCCGAAGGCCATGCCTGGGTCGATACGTATGGGTTTTTTTGCCTCTGCAGGAGTTTCAAACCAAGATGGAACAATCCAGTAATCTTCAACCAAGCAAAAGGGTTTAAAGCCTTTTTTCCATTCAGCTAACCAATCCTTATTTTCCTCTTCGAAAATGTTCCATTGGATTCTTTGATTCCATTCCAGCAGTCGGTCAAAGAAGCTGGCTTCAGGGCTTTTTTCGAAGAAGACATCCATCTCGTGATAGCGGGCATGTTGAATATCCGCATCGTAGGTTAAATCAGGTTGAGTGAAAGTCAAAGCTTCCGAGACCCCAGAGCTTCCGTGGTCAAAGCAGTGTTGAGTAATCACATCTTCCAGCTGAGCTGGTACATTGGATAGGCGTATACGTAAATAGGAATTCATAGTGATCAGTGCATAACAAATTCCCGTCCCCAGAGCCAGCGGAATTCGACTTTCAAGGGAAGAATTCCATAAGAGCTGTCGATGGAGCTGGTATTATTTCACTGTCAGAACCTCGCGAATGTTTCTAGGTAGGATATAGAGGCTACGTTTCTGCCTGTTGAGCATATGGGCGTAGTAGATTCTAGCAAAGAGGTTGTTAGGGCTCAGGGCCTCCACCCATGAAACAGTGAGTTCAATGATGGACGTGATTTTATTTTTATCCGCAGAGATATCAAGTAGATTGAGACCAGGTATATTCATTGTATGGGATTTATGAAAATAAGAAGAGTTTTGAAAATTGATTTGGGCGTAATGAATAACCAGATCCGAAGTGCCAACCAAGTCTCCAGGTTGATCGTTTTTCTTACGGATATTGGAATAAATGAAGGATAAAATTTGATTTTCCGGATCGTAAGAAAAATAATGGAGAGAGTCGTTTTCTATCAGTAGATGCTGGTCGAGAAGAGATTGAAGGAAAGTTTCTAAAAGATGAAGATTTTTATCAAAATCTAAGAAAAATATGTCCGAAAGGTGGTCTGCAAGTGCGATTAATAATTTATGTGGAATTTTCTCTAAGTATTTCGTGAGTAATCTGAGACTGTTGTGGAAATGGGGACCCGCTCTACCTAATGCTGATATGTCAAGTCTTAGGACTTGAGGCTTAGCAGCACTCAGTGAATTGTTTTTTTTGACAAAGTCTTCCAACTTATGTTCTTGAATCATCAGGCTGGAATTCTGGGGTAAACGTACGCTGACATCCAACGGATCAACAAAGCTGACTTCTTCATGCGGTTCATTTTGTAAAACAATATCAGCCAAGATGTAGGGCGAAACTTTTTCCATCAAGGACTTAAGATCATTAGGATTTTTGTTGTTTGGATTTATTGAGAGAAATTTTTGAACAAGTTGATTCTGTTTTTTTCTTTTTTCTTCTGGAGTTAAATCCGAAGCCACTTTTGTTTTTGTCGCCATGAGGTATTCAGTGGCGGCTGTGTGAAGTTCATCCGATATTTCGGGTCGAGGGGGTAAGGAAATTAAGAATTGTATCATGGATTGGGTTTCAGGATCGACAGAAGGCTTGATATGTTCTTGAGTTCCCTGTCCATGGAGGAAGATCAGAAATCTTTGTTCTTTTATACGGTTTTCAAAATTATTCAAATTGAGGTGGGATAGAGGAGCAGTTGGACCAATCTCCTTCGTTCTATCAATTATATTTTTTTGATTTTTTAGAATGAGGTCCTTGATATGCTTCTGCATGGAAAATGCAGTGTGCGAATCGACATCCATTGATGATGAAGGATCAAAAAGCCCTTCGCAGTCTTTATTGGATGCAAAGCTGGAAAAAGAAAAAAAAACAAGTACAAAACCAAGATTTTTCATTCAGGACTCCCGACAGCAAGGACTGATCAGGAATCTAGTCAAATTTCTCAGTCAACACAAGGCCAAGCCCTGATGGATTGTAAAATATACTGATGTCCAGCGCAGGCCTTAGCGCTTAAAAATGCTAAAGTGATGATCTTGCCGAACGAATAGGGAATCCTGGGACAAGTATCCAATTTCATCTGCCGTATTCATTGGAAATTGAAAGGGGTCAGTATTGACAATTTTCAAGCTTTTCAGATCCACCAACGCAACATCATATTGAGGAGAATAGACAACATACAGGCCTGATCCATCTGCCGTCATTGTCAGACTAAGAACTTTATTTCCACGTGGAGAGGGAAATTTTTTTGTTTCCACACGCACGGGATTTTCTAGATAAATTAGGTCCATCATGAATTCCTTGGATCCACTGGTAGGGTCTTCTTGTTCGCGAAGAGCCATAAATTTATCTGCATGATGGGGGCCTAGGTCGAAGGTTAAAACGCCGGTTTTTGAATTCAACAGCGAAGATCTTTGCATTTGAGGCCGAGCCCATGGCTTAGTCACTAGGCCACTGGAAAGATCGACCTGATAGATATCCTGAACTCGCTCCGAAGAAAAATAGGCTATGCCCGATTGAGGGTCTGGGATTTTAAAAAAATCACCGTAAGTTGATCCCGCCATCGCTTGTTTCACAAGACTTACAGGACCTGCGCCTGCCGCAGAAGAAGAGCTGGCACTACGAAGTGGTATTTGAAAAGTCTGCCCAGATCTCCAGTCCACACGCGTGATACGACTGAGATCTCTTTCCAGCACATAAAAATACTGACGATCGGGGGATAAAGTGATCTGCACTTTCGGAAATCCATTGATGGTTTTAGGGCTAAAAGTCATTGGGCGCCCAACGACTTGTTCTGTTCGGAAATTCACTAAGTAATAATTTCCGTCGGGATGAATCACCAAAAAATGCTCGCGATCCAAAACATGAAAGCTTTCAGGGATCGCGAGGGAATAATTTTTAAATAGCCCATAGATGGCATTGTTGAATTTGGAGCTAAAGGAACTGTGAATTTGTTTGATTTTATTGGTGTTGAGATCATGAAGTTGAAAAGTATGTTTGTATTCATCAATTTCGATGAGTTCTTTCGGTGATGACGGGATGGAGAGTAACTGAGTCAACGCCGTCATCTGATTGATCGGAGCTATGTCCAAGTGATGAGAGAAATTTCCCGAAAAAAGAGTTTTGCAAGCTCCGCCGCCAAAGGGCCCTGGACCGGGGCCGGAGTTAGCTCCTTGGCCTCCACCAATGATGGCATGGCAGACAGACGTCGAAATCAGAAAACAAAAACTGAAAAGAATATTTTTTCGTTGAATTTTGCTGATCACAAAGACCCTCCGTCATTGATAGCTTCGCATTTGAAAGTAACTCAGGCAAAGCAAGGGCGCAAGAGGAAGGGCGCAAACCTATCGAATATTTCCAGGAACACCGGTAAAAATGTCACTGAATGATGTGGGTCTATAATAAAAAATAAGACAAGCTATCGATAAAATTTATTCCTTCAGCTGGAATGAGCTTGGAAGAATAATCGCATTCATATCTACAATGACTTTCGACCGAGTTGATACGGGAAGAAAACAATCACGAGAAAGGCAAACAGGGTAGCCCTTAGCAAGGATAGATCTAGAAAGGGTATAATCCAGGATGATCGCTTTGGATACAGACTCAAGATTTGTAGGTAGAACAGGAATGGCGTTTTCACCTTGGTTTTCAATGCTGACAGGGGATTCTGACGACATGACGATCCACGCTTGATGAAGTTGATAGACGCAAAAGAGATCCGTTTTTTTGGATGATGATGTATTTGAGTTGGCGGCCCCTTTGATGCGAGAAAAGGTACGAGCTGGAATTTCTATTTCTTCCGCAAGACTGCCTAATTGAATTTGTTTTCCCATGCGAGAAAATTCTTTTTCGTGATTGCACTCTTCGGGTTGGTTTTCTATCAGTTGATAACGTAAGTAAGGCGCAAGGAATAATTCATGTTGACCCCAGATTTGCTTGTCCTTGTCTTGCAGATGGTGGCGGAAAATAATTGAATAGTTTCCAGCTTGCTCTGTTTTTTTGATCACAGTCACTTCGGCTGTGGAAAGCTCTTTCATTTCATAATTCTTTTGTGGAAGAGTTTCTGCCCGCAAAGAGTTCATCATGGGTAAACTAAAAATCACAGATAAAATTATACTTTTCATTCTTACTCCTTAGGATCATTCGCATCAGAGAATCAATGGAATGGAGTAAATTTTTATGAATGTCAACGAAGGGATGTGACAAATAAAAAAAGTCCTCGTACCCTAAAAAAAACACATGGGAAGGTAAGAAAAATGCAAAGAATTGAGAATAAATGGCCCCAAGGTTTTCTTTGGGTGGATTGCCAAGCCGCTGGAAGTGAAGATATTCAAAAATTGGCCGAAGAGTTCCAGATACCAGCTCATGAATTAAGTCACGCCATGGATCCTGAAAATTTAGTCAAATGTGATTTTGTGAACGATGCCTGTCTTTTGATTGCCAGAGTTTACGACCCACAAGTTCAAACGAATGCTTCGACGGTTCAGGATCTCACCACAAAATTAATCATTCTTTTTCGTAAAGATGTTATTTTAACTTTGCATCGAGAAAGCCTTCCGTTGATGGCACGAGTGCAGGCGGGAATGGCCGCTGGAAACTTTCAATCTCACCAATTGGTGGAAATGCTTGGGGCGGAAATCTTGAATTCCTTTGATAGTCCCATTGTCGAATTAGAGCATAAAATGAATATTATCGAAGATCGCATTTTTAAACTTCGCCGAGAAGCCATTTTGCGAGAGGGATATTTGGTGAAACGTCGTGCTGCAGTTTTTAAGAAAATTCTGAAGTTCACATCCGAAGCTTTTTGCAAAATGCATTCAAGGCATTTCATGACGACAGAATCCTTAAGCGAACTGAAAGACTTGAATGAGCATCTTGGTTTTTATGTGGATGAGGTATTTGAAAATATGGGGGGTTTGATCAATCTTCATATCTCACTGATGTCACAAAAAACCAATCAAGCTTCCTACAAGACCAATGAAATTGTCAGAGTTTTGACAATTTTTTCTATCTTCTTTTTACCCTTAAATTTTATTGCGGGGATTTACGGAATGAACTTTGAACATATTCCAGAGCTTCATTGGCAAAATGGATATTATTATGTGCTTGGAATGATGGCCACAGTGGCTCTTGCTATTGCGGGTTGGACCATCAATCGTGGTTGGTTGAGTTTTGCAGATATGAAACCCATCCAAAGTCATGACGATCAGGATTTGGTTGATTGAAAAGAAATAAAAAAGGATCCTTCCTGGGTAGGAAGCGATCCTCTTTGTTTACTGTTTTTTTTCAGATGAAATTTTACTTGGCAGCTTTCGCCGAGGCGATATCGATACGATCGCCAATCATCAGACCTCTTTGTTCTAACATCGGTAGAGCATCTCGGGACAGTAATTCGATTTCACGAGCCACCGCCAGTCGATTTTGAACCGCAATAATCTTCAGTCTACCGACAGGAATTTTCAATTCACCTAAGTTCTGAGTTCCTGTAGCATCTTTCAGAGCTTGTGATCGAAACGCAGTGACGACTGTGTTTTCTTTCAAAGCTCCTGCGGCTTCCATAAAGATATAAAAATCTTTGTATGTGGGCTCGCTATCACTGAGAGGAATATTTCTGCGCACTTCAACAATCGAAGTATCTGCAGCAAACATCTCTAAGCTAAAAAGTGAGAGGAGTATAAAGAATCCTGTGGCGATCATAGAACGACCAACAACATTTGCGATCATGTGCAACCCTTTCCTTGGTTACAACCATCCTTAGTTTGCTTGGCCATCCTGGCAAAATCATTTTGTTCACAGAAAATTTTTCGGGTGATTGCACAGAAACTTGAATCATTCTGATCACATTCTAGCCTAAAGAAAAGTTTTTCTAGACTGGATTTCGTCGAAAGCCCAGTGAAAGTTGTGATGAAATTTGGCCTTCTGTCGCGTTGATTTTTTGACGGTGCTGACGAAAAGTATGTTGTCTGGTGACTTGGAAGTTTCAGACTGGTGAACACAAGGAGGATACAATGAAAAATAACGGGAGATAAAAATGGGATTCCGAGTAACAACGAACATATCGGCAATCAACGCACAAAGAAACTTGATTTCAAGTCAGCGTGAGATTTCCAAAAGCACAGGTCAATTAGCAAGTGGTAGCCGTATCAATAAAGCTGCCGACGATGCTGCAGGACTTGCCATCAGCGAAAGCTTAAAAGGGCAAATCCGATCTGCTCGCCAAGCTGGACGTAACGCCAACGATGGTATATCGATGGTGCAAACAGCAGAGGGTGGATTGAATGAAATCGGGAATATCGTGGTTCGCCTTCGCGAGCTGGGTATCCAAGCCTCTTCTGATACAGTTGGAGATGTTGAGCGTGGCTTCTTGAATAAAGAGGTGACACAACTTAAATCTGAGATCCAACGTATCTCTGTCACAACAACTTGGGGAAAAACAAAACTGTTGGATGGAACAACACCAACGTTTGATTACCAAGTAGGTTTATTTAATAATGCCGAAGAAGATCGTATCAGTTTCTCTGCTTCTGAAAACGTTGCGACGTTGGATGCATTGGGATTGGGTGATATTGATTACACAACAAAAGAAGGTGCTCAAGAAGCACTGAGTTCTTTGGATTCAAGCCAATCCATGATCAATGGAATGCGCGCGAACCTTGGAGCCCTTCAAAATCGTCTGACTTCAACAGTTGATAACTTGGCTGTTGCTGAAGAAAACTTGTCAGCAGCGAATTCACGAATCCGTGATACAGATGTTGCTGCAGCTTCTTCTGAGACGACAAGAAATAATATTTTATTACAAGCTGCAACCGCAACTTTAGCGCAGGCGAATCAGACCAATGGACTTGCGATGAAGTTGATTGGCTAATCGAAAATTGTTTACTAAGAATTTTCATTAGTCTCTCCGTTACACCGCCCAGTTGCTTACCCAGGCGACTGGGTTTTTGGA
>CAZFSX010000007.1:17714-23174 GCA_964522115.1 uncultured Pseudobdellovibrionaceae bacterium
TTTGGAGAGATCGGCAATTTTCATTCAATACCATATGGACGGGGGGGATTCCGAAGGACCTGGAAGTTGAAGAGTTCACAGGTAACTCACCCCCTTATTTCGATCTTCGCGTCCTTGTTGAAGAAGTAACCGTTTTTGGATCTGAAGATATATCGTGGATGATCCAGCTCGGGTTCGATAAGATGGCGTAAGCGTTTAATGGTGACATAGATTTTATTATCGTGAACAGAGGGATTGTATTCTTCACCCCAGATTTTACAGATCAGTTCTTCTTTGGTGAAAATGCGTCCAGGGTGTTCAATGAACAGTCGCAATAAACTTTGTAAAGTTTGTTGGTTTTTAAATTCAATAGTGCCACGAATTTTTTCGCGAACTTGAAAGTCAGATTGAATAACAAGATCAGCATGGTCCGGAGCATCCGCTTGAAGGCCTTGTAAGTCTTTCAGGATTCCATTGTATGTATGCACAAGTTCTTGTGGATCTGTTGTTTTCAGCGCGATTTCTAAATACATTCTTGCGAATGTTTTTTGCCCCATATCTTTATAGATACGTCCCAGAAAGCGTTGAGTATGAATGTGGTAAAAAAGGCTTTTTTCCTCACGAATGACGTCATTGGCTTTGCCAAGGCTTTCTAATGCTTTTTGAAAATCCCCTTGCTCACGAAATAAATTGCTTTTCAAAACATGCGTTGCATATTTCAAACGACGAATATCTAAAACTTCTAAGACAACTTCCAATTTTTGAATTAAAGCCATGGATTCATTAAATCTTTTTGTGTCACGAAAGGCAGAAGCTAATCCAAATAGAGCATAACCAAGGTCTTCATTGTTTTGTTGCTCCATGGCTTGTTGAAGAGCTGCATGTAAATATCCCAAGGCAGGTTCATATTGTTGGTTGAAAACAGCGCACAGGCCTAAGGTATAAAAGGTTCGGCTGTTTGGGATCAGTAATCCTTGAGTTATAAGCTGATTTAAAATTTCCTTCATTGTGCTGATGGATGCTAAATCTTCACGTTCAGCATAAAGGCGCAAAAGAACATGTGCTGTTTCTAAAAAGCGATGATAGTCCCTTGTTTCTAAGGCGGAATTTGAAAGGGTTTCAAAAAGCTGAATGGCTTTTCGAATATCTCCTCGTTCAAAATAAAGTCGGCCCAATTCATTGAGCTCGTGATTGTTTGGATTGATACGTCCTTGTTCCATCGTCGAAAATTTTTGCGAAAAGGAATCCTGCTGTCCATGAAAATGCAGGAATTGACTCTATCGGTCGGATTTCTTTTTTCTGCGCGCGGCAGGACTGAGCTTGGTGCTCAGCGAAGGATGGGTTGGTGCAAGGATTCGACGACGGGTCAGTGAGAAAAACACTGCTTGTCGAAAGATATTTAGGACTTTCGATAGGATGAAGAATCTTTAGATCCTTCACCGGAAGTTGAATGCTTCCGATGAAGTCAATCTACAAAAGTCCTGGTATAAAAGGAAATCGATTGTTTTGATTTTTTGAATAAGCAAATGTTATCGACGAGTCCTTGGAGCTTTAGCTTTCCTTAAGACACGGTTAAATTTTCTATTCTTCGGAGTTAAGCTCTTCGAAGACTTTTGCGTCTTTGTTTTTCTTGCAGAAATGGTATCGTCTTCAGGAAGATCAGCTAAAAATACCCTTTGAGCTGCCACATCGTTCATATACACAAGTTCCCCACGCTCTAAATTTCCAATGCGCAGTTTTCCAATGGCAATCCGTTGAAGCTTCATCACATCACAGCCTACTTTTTCAAACATTTGGCGGATCTGACGGTTTTTCCCCTCTGTGATGACAATTTTGTACCAAGGGTATTGTTTTTTACCACGATTGATTTTTTCAATGTGCTTCGCAGTTACGCGTCCACCGACAATGCTCACCCCTGTGCGAAGCTTTTGAATCTGTTCCGGAGTGGGTTCACGGTCCAATTTAACTAGATAGGATTTTGTGACCTCTGTTTTGGGGTGCATGATGCGATTGGCGTAATCTCCATCATTGGTCAGAATCAAAAGACCTTCAGAATCCCAATCCAAACGTCCCACAGGGAAGACACGGTAAGGCACTTCACTGAGATAATCTGCAACCGTAGGACGATCCAAAGGATCTTCCAGGGTTGTCAAAACACCTGTGGGCTTATGAAACATGATATACACAGAAGGAGCTTTCGACTTTAATGGTTTTCCATCCACCGAAACCGTGTCATTGGCAGGATCCACCTTGGCGCCAAGTTCGTAAACTTTTTTACCATTGACGACAACCAAGCCATCTTCAATCAGTTTGTCCGCGGCACGACGGCTGGCTAATCCACTATCGGCGATGAATTTGTTAAGTCGAATTCTTTGAGAGGGCTGAGTTTTTGACATTCTTCAAGGGTCTCCGTATTTTTGGAACGAGCGCTTGCGGAAGCATGGCCCTTTCCTTTTTGTTCTGCTGTATGACGTAGATCCCTTATCAAGAGCCCCAGCATTTTGTCACCAATGAAAATATTATCCAAGGCGGATTGGGCTTTTTCCAGTACGATATCCTGCCATTCACTGACACTATTGTCCCCGATTTGGATTAAATGGATGGTTCTTTCCAAATTTGAAGTCAAATCTTGGTAAAAAGGATCAGTACGACGATCCAAGAAAAACTGCTCTAAGCGCTTCACTGGGAAGAATAGCTTTGGCTGTTCCGACAAAATTTCGCCTTTAAATTCATGGTATTTTTGGAAAACATAACCACGCATCAAGGCTCCATAGCATTTTTGATCAGTACGAAGCTCAAATTGAGCTGTGATATAGGGAGCAATTTCAATACGTTGGATTTTATCCATCGCAAGTTCTAAATTGGCTGTGTAGTAAAGGGAAAGATCGGAGCGCAAGGGTTCTAAGTGACCTTGGCGAATCGTCATTTTTTTATCAAAACAACGCACAACCAGGGAATTGTCTGGATTCAGAACAATAGCGATGATGCGTTTATTTTGATCGGAGACCAATCGAAACTTTTCACCTTGGCTGTATTGATGTCGAAGGTAGGTTTGTATGGTATCGGTGAAGTCGGCAAAATTTTCAATTTCAAGAACTTGCATATCTTGAGGAAACTTGATGTTTTCTAGGGAAAATTTTTGTTGGTAAAAACCATTGAAGTTATCCAACATAAACTTCACTTCACGACCCAGCTGAGATTTGTTTTGCTGCCAGTGGGGGTAATCCAAACAGTATGCAAAAAACTGATTCATCTGATCGGAAGAAAGATTGTCATCCGGGTTAAGGAAGTGTTTAATAAAGTTATAGAAGGTCAGTCTCGCCGGAGTATTTTGCGGGTTCAGACCAGAAATGAATTTTACGAGTTGTGAAACTTTCAACATAATATTGACTCTAATGTAGAAACTTTCACAAGGTCTACAAATATTTTATTTTCTCGCAGATGCAGATATCAAGGAGGATGCTGTCGATGCAAAAAGAATTAAATCCCGAACTCTTTGGAGAGCGCCCGAAGGGCACAGCTTTTACGACCCAAACTCAAGAGGCCCGTCCCCCTGGTTATAGAGCCGAGGACAATCAGTTTCTGGATGTGGATCAAAGGGTCTTTGAAGTCCGAAGTCAGGTGCAGGTTCTGAATGAACAGATGCAAAAATTGGTTTTTCAAATCAATGAATTCATCAAAAGTTCGAATTTGAAGTTCGAAAAATTAGCTCAGGCTCATATGAAACTGGAGCAAGTTCAAGAAAATCACCAATCCGAACACAATCAGAAGTTTGTCAGCCTTTCTTCAAAAATTCATGAGCGTAAGAGCATGGATTTGAAAATTCAAGAAATGGTAGATCGGCACAATAATGTCTTAAGGTCGTTTGAGGTCAGACTGGGCCAAATGCAAAAGCTTTTAGCTGAAAAAGAAGCCCAGACTCAGTCGGCTCAGTTGGCACTTCAAGAAGCAAAAATGGAAATTCACCGCATGAAGAGATTGTGAACGACCAGGGAATTCCTTTAGGGAAGAGTTTTTCGTAATCGCGCCAGAAAGGCTTGTGGTTCTTCGAATTGAGTTAGCGTTAACTCTGGCAAAGCCTTTCCTTTGGAAGAGAAAAATAGAAGAGTTGGAAGACCTACCACTCCAAATTTTTCTCGGACAGATTGAATCTCCGTAGACTCTTGCGTTGCGTTAACCTTCAGGATGACCATGGAATTCAGCAAGCTTTGGACATGGGGATGAGAAAATGTCAGTTGTTCCAGTTCATGGCAGGCCGCGCACCAATCTGCATAGAAATCAATGACGATGGGTTTGCCCGATGTCTTTGCCTCTTGAAACTTCTGATCGGAGTATTCCTGCCAAATGATTCCATGGGTGGCTTCCTGCAGGCTTGTTTCAGAAAGAAGGCGTTGATTTAAAAAAGGACGCAGATTCAAAACGCTGATGGTGATATAGGCAACTCCCACAAAAAACAAAGCTTGCATAAAACCTTTTTTCACTCGCCCTAAGTTGTCTAATTCACTGTTGGCGGCAAAGGCTCCAAATAAACTGGACAGGGTGATCAGAGCAAATCCAAGGATAAAATCCCATGGACGCCCTGGTATCAAAAGGTCCAAGTAATAAAAGAAAGCGATCAACATGAAGGATCCAAAGACAAACTTGACCCCATTCGGGCCTGATCGCGGTAAATATTTTGTGGCTTGAGTACTCATGCCCAGAAGTAAAAATAATTGCCCCATACCTAAGGCAAAGGTAAACAGCAGCCAAAACCCTAAAAACTTATCTTGAGTCTGAGCCACATAAGTTAAAATTCCAACCAGAACGGGTCCAACACAAGGACTGGCAACGACTCCGGCCAATAAGCCAGATAAAAAAGCGCCACGGAATCCCGACAAATGAAAGTCTTTTCCCAACCATTGGCGAACAAAGCTTGGAGCTTGAAATTCAAACAGTCCAAACATGCTGATGGCCATCAGTAAAAAGACAAATCAAACAAGGGAAAGTACAACTGGGTGAGACATCATCGACCCAAACAGGGCACCTGTCGATGCGGCAAGAACTCCAAGAGAGGCATAAGTCATTGCAATTCCCAAAACGTCAGCATGGGCCAGGCCGATATTTTTTAATTTAGATTGACTATGGCTATTGCGTCCTAAAATGGCCAAGGTGATAGGAATCATGGGAAAAATGCAAGGGGTTAGGCTGGTCAGAAAACCAGCGATAAAGACAAAAAGGAACGTCCAAAGTAGTCCCTTCTTTAAGGCATCTTGCAGTCGTAATGGCACTTGAAACAGGCTTTTTCCAGAACTGGTTGCCTCATCCTTAGAATGAAGGATGGAAACAGGCAGTTGGATTTTTTTGGGAAATAGGCAAAAGCTTTCTGAACAAGCTTGGTATGTTAATTGAAGCTTCCATGTCGCTGTTGTCAGTGGTTTTTCAGGGTCGGATTCAACCAACACTTTCAGTACGCTTTGATTCACAACAAAGCTTTTCATTTGT
>CAZFSX010000008.1:0-3722 GCA_964522115.1 uncultured Pseudobdellovibrionaceae bacterium
ACAACTCAAGCAAACTTGAGGGATCTGAATGATTTGCGTAAACGTCAGCGATTGAAGGTGGGGTCTTATCTTCAGGTTCCAGAAAGAATTTCTGTCCAGGCTTCATCGAAACAAGTGGGGAAATCCTCTGTGTCGGCGGAAGGGCATTCAACTCATGTTGTAAGATCTGGCGAAAGTTTATCAACGATTGCGCGCAAATATGGAATCAGCGTTCAGGCATTGCGTAAAGCGAATAATTTGCGACGTCGATCTGTATTAAGGGCAGGTAATAAACTGGTTATTCCAGGAATGAACAAGCCAATGAATGTTGATTCTCGTCACTCTGACAGTGATATGATAGTTCATGTTGTTCGTCGAGGAGAGACTCTGCAGAATATTGCTCGAAGATATCGAGTTCCTATGCACATGATCACGCGACAAAACAAGCTTCCTCGTGGTAGCAAGTTAAGTCTAGGATCTCGTCTGCATATCCCTACTTTGTAATCAATGTCATTGAAGAGCTTGTCATTTCAATTTGAAGAGTTGAAACAAGTTTAAGAATTTCAAAAAGTATTTCCTCTTGAATGCGAGCTTCCTCTTTGGAGTCTTGAAGATCAATAAAAGTGGTCATCGTGATTTCTAAAGAAGTTTCTGCTATCTTAGTCAGCTGAACCGAAACATTTTCTTTCTGAGTGAAAGGAATTTGAATCAAAAAATAGCGAAGTTGTTCGGAAAACTGCTGAAGTTTTCCGGGGTCCGTGGCTTTTGTAAAAGCGATTGTATGACGAAGGCGACGACATGGTCGAAGTCCAAGATTATCTATTTTTTCATTCGCAAGAACAGCATTGGGAATTGTTACCAAACTCTTGTAAAAAGTTCGAATACGCGTGGATCGAAATCCTAATTCTTCAACAGTTCCTTCAAATTCTCCAACCTTGATCCAGTCACCAATTTGGAAGGGACGATCTAAAATAATGGTGATGGATCCGAATAGATTGGAAGCCGTGTCCTTGGCAGCTAAAGCAAGGGCCAAACCTCCAATCCCAAGACCGGCTAAAATCCCCATCACATTGACTCCAAAATTTTGCAGAGTCATTAAGATACCCAAAAGAACAACAAGTACTTTAAGCGATTTTGCAATCAGTGGAGCAAGTTGATCGTCTAAGGTGCCAGGAGTGGTTTGGACAAAATCACCCAGGAAGCAACCAAAAGCTTCGACTCCTAAGTAAGCAATTCGAATCAAATAAAAAGAGAGGATGACCTGATTTAGAATAAATAAATATTTACCTAGATTTCCATGGATTTCCAAAATGTCCAAAGTCGCAATCCAAACGCCAACAACAACCAGCCAAGCTAGGGACCCGTTGATGTCAGTTTCAAGGAAATAGCGCATCCATGGATGAATATTTTTTAAAATTCCTGATTTTTGTTTTAAGTATTCAAATACTCGAGAAAGTAACTCTTGAAGAAGGATGCCAAATGCAAGCAAAGATGCAAGAACAATCCACTTCCAATTTGGGATCATAAATACGGTTTCGCTGAAGGCGGAAGAAAAATTCATCCACAAAAATTGAGATCCTGCATTGATAGAAAAATTCATATTGCACCCTGCTTTAAGAATGAAGGAAGAAAAGAGCCAATAAGCCTAGAAGAATACGGTAGAGACCAAAAGCGCTAAAGCCAAATTTGCCCACAATATGCATAAAAAACTTAATGGCGATCCAAGCAACTAGAAATGAGAGTATGCTACCTATGGCCAGCATTGAAATATGATCAGTAGAAAGTTCATGGCGAATTTTGATCAGATTTAATAAAGTTGCACCTGCAAGTGTTGGTACCGCTAAAAAAAATGAAAATTCAGCAGCATCCTGCTTTTTCAGACCTAAAGCTAATCCTCCCAAAATAGAAGCAGCACTTCGGGAAACGCCGGGGATAAAAGCCAAACATTGAGCAAGTCCTATCAGAAAACCTTGTTTGTAAGTAAGCTGATCAACGGACTGTCCCTGTTCAAGTTGTTTTTTAAAAAGACGGTCACTAAGTATCAATAAAACTCCGCCAAGGATGAGAGCCCAAGATACAACTTGAGCATCACCTAAGAGGGATTCGATTTTCTTTTTAATGAGAAAACCTAAAATCACAGCAGGTAAGACGGCGATGGAAAGCAAAAAATAAAATTGAGGTCTCCACTGAAAAAAACGATGACGATAAATGACTAGCACTGAAGCAATGGCACCAAATTGAATGATAATGTTGAATGCTTTAACGAATCCATCATCTTGAATTCCAAAGAATGAAGAGGTAAGAATCAGGTGACCTGTTGATGAGATAGGAAGAAATTCAGTGATGCCTTCCACAAATGAAAGAAATACGACTTGTATCCAGTCCATAGATTCTCCTTGATAAATCAATTATGACTGTACCGAGGTCTTGAAAATTTCGCATCTGAAAACATGTTGGGTCGAGATAAAAGTGAAGTTTTTTTTAAAATTAGAATCCATGATTATGATTTTCAGTTTTCTTCCGATAGGAATTTGAAGAAAAGAGATTGTTGTGACGTTTTTGAAAAGCAAACTTTATATCATCATTCCATGTTTGTTATTTCTTGTGGGTATTGGGTTCACAACGTCAGAATATTTTCGTTGGAAAGAACATTCCAGAAAAGAAGCTTACTCTACTTTTCAAAGATATTCAGAGCGTTCTTATAATTATCTGAATGATCATATTCAATCAAGTCTAAGTCATGTTCGCCAACTGCAAGTTTGGTGGAATTCGCAAGTCGAAGTCACTCGAGAAGTCTTGGCCATTTATCTGGATTCAGTCAGTGCGCTGAAGATATATCCTGGAATTCGGGAAGTCTATTATCTGCCAAAAAATTCTTCTGAACCCTTATTTGAAGTGGGTGTCGGAGAAGAAGATCCAGGCCATCAACACTGGTGGAATCAAGAGTCGTTTTTTAAGGCCCTTGCAAAACCATCCGTCAGTGATAGTGTGGTTTGGTATTTTGTTGATGCTAAAAATTTGTTGATGGTCATTCCTGTATTTAAATATAACGAAAAGACAACTGCAGACAATATGACAGGGTGGGCTGTTTTGGAAATCAATCCAACAGAACATTTCCGTGAAATCACCAATTTTATTGATAATAAAGTTATTGCTGAAGTTTTTCCTACAATGAATATCGATAATGCACAGCCTGTTTTGACATTCAAAGTTGGTGAAAGCATGAGCTCGGCTGAATATGTTTTTCGCAAATATTCATTGGTGAATGATGATCTTGTTCTTGGAATTCAAATCAAGGAAACAAAAGAATTTCATGAAAATATCGATTTTTCTAATTCTAGGCTGACATTGTTTATTGGATTTCTGCTATCCTTAATCACTTCATTCGTCACATATTTCATTTTATCAAGATTAGCTCAGATGAGAGAGGAAGCTGCGTCTTCGAAGCAAAAAGAAAAAATGATGCTTCAGGAGTTGGGCGAAAGTCAACAACGCTATCAGTTGGCCATTGAAGGCAGCAGTGATACAATATGGGATTGGGATCTGAAGGGTGGACTATTTTTTTCAAATAAACTGCGAGAGATTTTGGGGTATTCGGAGGAAGAGTTACCTCAGACTTTAAATCATTTTACAGATTTAATACATCCAGAGGATCAGGTTAAATTGCCTAAAGTGCTTCGGGAACATCTCAAGTTTCGAACACCCTATGATTTGGAATATCGTTTAAAAGATAAATATGGAAA
>CAZFSX010000008.1:3732-21474 GCA_964522115.1 uncultured Pseudobdellovibrionaceae bacterium
CAGGCGATTTGGGATTCCAAAAATCATCCAGTGCGATTGGCAGGATCCTTGTCAGATATTCACGAAGCAAAAATGCAAAAATTAGAATTGATTCGAAGTAATGCAAAATCAGAAGAGCTTATAGAAAAAATGAAGGTTTTGAATATTCTTTCTTTGGAGGTAAGTGAAATCACAGATGCTGTGATGCTGGAAAAAAGTCTCAAAGAGTCCATTGCTTTATTGGCGCCCACTGATTTCATTGCAATCTTTTATCTTGATCGAGACCAAAAACTATATCGATATGAGTATCTTCTTGCTGATTTTCTGAATGAAGGAAGGCGTGGAGAGATGAATGATTCTGAATTTGTTTTTGATCAAAACTTCAGATCAGGACAAAGTTTTGAATTTGAAATTGACCTTGATGTTGAAGACACTCTTGTGAAAGAACTTCAATCGATGGGGTTGAGGCGAGGCATGTTGGTACCAGTGAAGTTGGGAGACAATCCATTTGCTATGCTGCTTTTGGCTCGAAAAGAGGAATTATTTTTTGAAGCTCAAGATATTCAGCTTGTCGAACAAGTTACATCGATGTTCAGCGTTGCCTATTCTAGGTTGCAGTATGATAAAGAAATGCATGATCTGCTTGAAGTTACCAGAAAAGATCAACAGCAAATGCGTGCGATTATGGATGCGATTCCTGGTTATGTCTCATGGATTTCTAAAGATTTAGTCTATCAAGGGGTGAATCAGGCATTGGCTCAAGCATTCGGAAAAGCCCCTGAAGATTTTGTAGGCCAAACCGTGGGTTTTATGACCAAAGAGGATGTTGTCTTTGGAGAAACCATTCGTCGATTGTTTGAAACAAAGATTCCAGTTAATGGCGATATTACAGAAATTCACAATAAAAATGGAAATCGTCATTTCATGATGAATATGAATTTATATGACAATGACAATGCGGCAGTCATTGTGGGTATTGATGTGACAGAGCGGATAGAGATGGAAAGACAGGTCGTGGAGTCGCGATCTCAGGCTATGCATGCAGCAAGGATGTCTTCTCTTGGTGAAATGGCTAGTGGTATCGCCCATGAAATTAATAACCCTCTTGCTGTGGTTACAACTCGGGCGAAACAAATCATTCGAGGCTTGGGTCAAGAAATGAATGAAGAAAAAATCAGTGCAATGAAGGGGAATGCTGAAAAAATCCTTTCTATGTCTGAGCGGATCACGAAAATTATTAAAGGACTAAGGGCATTTGCGCGAGATGGGGAAAATGATCCTTATGATAAGGTCACAATTGCTCAAGTAATGACAGACGTCAAAGAATTGGTGGCAGCTCGATTTGAAAATCATAGTATTCAATTGGATTTTCCAAGTGAATACCCTGATCTGACGATAGAATGTCGATTTATTCAAATTGAACAAGTCTTGGTGAATCTTCTGAATAATGCTCATGATGCTATTGAAAATCTAACAACAAAGTGGATTAAGGTAGAGATTCAAACAATTCCAGATCAGGTTATTATCAGTGTCACTGATTCAGGGGATGGAATCCCTTTTGATGTTCAAGAAAAATTAATGCGTCCATTTTTTACGACCAAAGCTGTGGGTAAGGGAACCGGTTTAGGTTTAAGTATTTCTCGTGGTATCATTATGAACCATAAGGGTAAAATAGAAATAGATAATAACAGCCCTAATACCCGTTTTGTGATCACCTTGCCATTAAGTCAAGATGCCTTGTTAGATCAAGAGTTAAAAGAGTCAGCCTAAATGTTTACAAACTTTTCGCAAAATCTTTAACTAAATGAGTCTGAGGAGTTTAGTAATTATGTCCGATATGATCAGCATGAATAGAAAATTGAAAACTTCAGACGAATTGTATGATATTTTCGTAAAACACTTAAATAAAGAAACTGTTGAAACAGAAACGGTGCAGGATCTTATTTATGAGGTTGTTGCTGAATATTTTTCAGTCCTTTTTCAAAAAGGAAATGTTCCTCAACATTTGATGGATAGTATAGAATTGGATCTTCGTGAAGAAGTTATGGAAATGTACAGGAAAAAAACCTACGGATTTCACTCTTTGCAAGATTATCGTAAAGCAAAAAATCAGAATTCAAAGATTCGTAGTTCGTAATAGTCAGTCTTAAGTTGTAGAGTTTAAATTTCTTGAGCCCATTTTTTTAATATGACTTCTGGGTTTTTTTCATCTTTAAGAGATTTCATTTTATTTAGAAAGGCTTGAAAATTTTTATTGAGCTTTTCAAAAATAATTTCAAAGTCTTTTTGGTCCATCATGTACGTTTTAAGGGCTAGAAGGCGAGCATTGTTCAAGGGATATTTTGTAAAATTTAGAAAATGGGTTGTTTTCATTTTTGGCTGAATTTTGTTTAAAAAGTTAGATTGTATCTGTTGAAATTTTTGTTGTCTTAGGGATTCATCTTGGATTTGAATTGTAGGATACCACAATTCAAGATTGATAATTTCTTCAGAGATAAATTCAGCAAATAAGGATTCATCAAAATTGCTATTCATGATGCTTTGAACGGTGGGACTATCAGGTCCTTCTTTTTGTCGATAAAATTCCAGAGTTCCTTGATTGCCAAGAAAACTTGCCAAGCGTTCATTGAAATCTGCGGAAGATGGGATGTAAATAGTTGCATGAACAGTTTCATGAATAATCGTATTCACCAAGTCTTCATCATGATAATTCAACATACTTGAGTATATGGGGTCATTGAACCAACCAAGAGTTGAAAAGGCAGATACTCCACGACGGTAAGTATCAACATTGGGTTTTTGAAGTAGTTCTTTTTCAAATTCTTCAGCTTGGCTTTCTTTAAAAAAACCTTTGTAGGGCACGGATCCCGTGATGGGGAAGTACCACTGAATGGGTTGAAGTTTCCATTTCAGAGAAGCGCTGACCACATAAGAGAGATATCTGTCTTTCAAGGCAACAAAGCTTGTATAGTTTTTTGTAGGTGCTAATCCCATTTTTTCTTCAGCAAAAAGTTTCGCTTCTTGAACCAGCTTAAGTTTCCTTTTTTCTTCTTCAGAAAGCGTATTTTTTTTTAGAATCTTTTCTATGGGTTCTCTTTGATTCAGAAGTTGCAGTTGGTAATAACTATTTTTGATTAGATACCCAGTTTCACAGGAACACAGGAATACAATGAAGGGCGTGAAAATTAAGTTTTTCCATCGAGGCAATAGGTTTTGACAGAAGGTCATCGTGTTGTGTTTCCTTTGAAGGAATCATTCAGTCCGTAAGTTTTTAGGATGAATGAATATTTGATGTGAACAAATCCATCAGATTCGATAAGGTCCTTGGGGGGGTTGGGAAATATTTTTGATTGTTCGAAGGATTTAATTGCGGCCAAGTCAAAATTCTTAATTCCAGATTCTCTGTGAACATGGGCTGAATGATATTCTCCATTCGGTTTTAGCCAAAATTCTATTTCTGTGATCCATTCCTTGCCGGAAGCTTCAGACAGAAGTCTTGGTGGTAAATATTCAATCGCTTTATGTGTGAGATCATGCCAGTGAGGATAGACCGAGTCTCTGATTCTTTGGTAAAAAGTGTAATATGTTAGGGCATCGGTATTCAGGACTGTAATGTCGCCATATTCAATATCATTAGGTAGAGCATCCATGGTTCGCGATCCCATAGACCCCAAGGAAAAGGGATTGTTTTTACCCTGATTATGTTGAGTGTTTTTTTGAAGTTGATTTTGAAGTTCTTTTTCTAAAGTTGGATAGAGAACGATTTTTTTACGACCATCGGTGTGAGAATTCTTCTTTGTATCTGAAGATGCTGTTTGAGAGGTTTCATTTTTATTTATGCCAGCAGGGGAGTTTCGAGTCAGTCCTTGTTCTTTTGCCTGGATTTCTTTTTTTACTCTTTGTCTTTTTTCTGAAAGAAAGCTGGCTTTATCACGCAAGTCCAGAAGGTCCTCCTGGCGAGGTAAAAGTAAGTCTTTGGGAGGTTCCACCTGAGTCACTGTTTGGCGACGATTTTTTTCAGGTTGGTGAACAATTTCAATTTCAACCTTTTTTTGAGGGCGAAGCTCCAAGGGGGGAAGGTTAGGTACTCGTAAAATACCAAGATAGCCTAAAATATGCAGGCCAAAACTTAATAAAATGGTCAGGAAGAAGATCCTTCTTTGTTTCATCTTGAGACAACTTTAGAACGAAAGTCGGGTTGCAAGCAAGTCAGGATGAAGAAAAGGACTCAAGTTGAAACATTTTGTGCCGATAAGTCTTTTGTATCAATGTGGGGAAGGTGGGGTTCATGAGTCATTCCAATATTATCGATATTTCGAATAAGTTGAAAACAAAACAAACGCATGGCGAGAAAACTCCTTCAGAGGCTCCTATCCTGGATATGAAGGAACGTCGCGAAGAGATGATTCAGCAAGAGCGACGTCAAGTAAAACGAACAATTTTAACGGAGTTTCTAGGTGCTTTTATGGTCGTTCCTCAGAAGGGGCTTCAGAAAATTACTTTGTACGATGTCAGTGAAAATGGACTTTCCTTTGATACAGATGAAGAAGTTGGTCATTTGGATGTCGGTGATCAAGTCGCTATGCGAGTCTATTTGAATAAGTATACTTATTTTCCTTTTGTTGTCACCGTTTCGAATATGAGATTAGTCGAAGAGGAAGGTGTTTATCGCCATGGGGTTTCTTTTGTGAAAGGAACCATCAATGACGTTGCTCTTCATCATTTTGTGAAGTTCATCGAAAATGTCAGTGCATCGCTTCGACGTGATGGTGGTGATATTTTGGTCTCGAACCTAGGTCGCTAAAAAAAAGATTCAACACTCTGCCATCAACACGACGAAAGGCTAGACTTTCTGAATGGGATCATGTCGAATAAAGATGTGACCAAGGAGGTCCAGTTGGCTAAACAAAATGGAAATTCAGGAGCTACGTCTTCATCCACACAACAAAAAAGAAGAAAGATCGTTGTTGATACCAACGTCATTCTATTTGATGCTTTGGCCTTGACGAAATTTAAAGATGCCGACGTTCATATTCCCATTTCTGTGATCGAGGAAGTGGATCGATTTAAACGCGATCCGGGTGAAAACGGGCGTAACGCTCGTCAGTTCAGTCGATTTGTCGATGTTCTTCGTGAAAAGGGAAGTCTTGCTCAAGGGGTTGGTTTAGATAACAGTGATACACTGATTTATATCAATACTGATTTTGCCTTGACGGGATTGCCTTCTGAATTTGATCAAGCAAAAGCTGACAATCGAATTCTTGCAACAGCGATGGCTTTACAAAAACAACATCCACGAATGAAGGTCGAACTTATTACCAAAGATATTAATTTGCGTATTAAGGCAGATGTTTTCGGTATTTTCGCGAAAGACTATGAGCCAGATAATCAATCCGATGAAGATCTTTATGAGGGCTACCTTGAATTGGAATTAGACCCTTCCAAAGTGGATGCTTTTTATAAAGAAAAACGATACGAGGTTGGTGATCAGCATCGTCTGTATGCGAATCAGTATGTGATCATGAAGGATGCCTCGAATCCTAACCATAGTGCCATTGGACGTTACAGCAAGGCTGAAAATGCGATTGTGCCTTTGCAGCATGGGATGGACAGCATCTGGGGCATTAATGCACGTAATGTTGAGCAATCTTTTGCTTTGGATTGTTTACTGAATGATGAGATTCTTTTTGTTTCTTTGGTTGGTAAGGCCGGGACGGGAAAGACATTGCTAGCTATCGCAGCTGGGTTACATAAGACTTTGGATGAAGGAAAGTTTCAAAGATTGCTTGTCAGTCGACCTATTTTTCCAATGGGGCGAGACATTGGTTATCTTCCAGGTGATATCGAGCAAAAATTGAACCCTTGGATGCAGCCGATTTTCGATAATGTCGAATTTTTGATGGGTGCTGACAAAAAAGCAGCTGGTCGAGCTCAAGAGTTGATCAATCAAGGGATGTTGAATATTGAACCCTTAACCTATATACGTGGTCGAAGTATTCCAAAACAATATCTGATTGTCGATGAAGCGCAGAACTTGACACCTCATGAAATCAAAACAATTATCACACGCGCAGGAAGAGGCACGAAGGTTGTGTTGACAGGGGATATTTACCAAATCGATAATCCTTATGTTGATTCTGCGAACAGTGGATTGACTTACGCCGTTGAACGTTTCAAAGGGTATCCGATCGGTGCCCATGTTACTTTAACGAAAGGTGAGCGTTCCGAGTTAGCAGAGCTTGCTGCAAATATTCTCTAAACTGGGGCGGGTGCAATGTTTAAAGTTGGCGACAAGATTTCTTTAACGGTCACTGTGACAGATGATATGGTTCGTAAATTTGCAGAACTTAGTGGGGATTTTAATCCCATCCACCTGGATGAAGAGTATGCAAAAACAACCGTTTTCAAACGTCGCATTGCCCATGGAATGCTGACAGGTGCTTTCATTTCAAGGTTGCTAGCAACCTTGGTGCGTGGAGGAGTCTACTTAAGTCAGACCATGAAATTTGTGAATCCTGTGTATCTTGACGATGTTATTACCGTCGAGGCCACTGTTACGGGTGTTCGCGAAGAAAAAGGAATTGGGACTTTAGAGACCATTGCACGCAATCAAAAGGGAGATATTGTGGTCAAAGGAGAAGCTATTGTTTTGGGGGATCCCACTCCTGCGAAGAAATAAATCAAGAAGCGTTTTAATAAAATTCAAGCTTTAAAATTTACATAAAAAAAGCCCCACAACATGAATTGTTGTGGGGCTTTTCTTTAAACTTGTCAAAAATTAAATCCCAAATTTCTTTTTAAGTTCATCTAACTTTTTCTGTCCATCATCACCAAATCTTTTTTTCACTTCATTCTCAATCTGTGATTTTGCTTTTTTCTCGGCATCTTTTTTGGCTTGGTCCACTTTGCCTTCAGATTGTGTTTTCTGTTGGTTGAGTTGGTTTTGGGTTTTATCAAGATCACCTTGAAAGTGTTTTTTAAGTTCGGCAACTTGTTGTTCAACTTTAGCTTTTTGAGCGCCAACTTGATCTTGGACATATTGATCCAATTTCTTTTTAGCTTCTGCGACTTTTGAACTGATTTCCTTTTCAACTTGTTTTTGAATTTCAGGTCCAAAATTAGAATTCATATTCAAAGAAATATGGGGAAAGCTTCCCTTGCCCTGGGCATCTAAGGTGATCGAGGGTAGTTGTGAAAAGCTATGGCGTAGAATTTCTTGAAGCTGATCATTTTTTGCTGTGATCTGAAAGCTTGTTTGTTGAAATAAGTTTTTAACATCCAGTTCAACATCTTTCAGATCCTGAAGTTGAAGATATCCATCGATTTTATTCATGGCCTTGGCCATTTTGATAGAAATATCGGAAGAGCTGATAAGGTCTTTGGATTCTATCTTCAGCTGATCAATTTTTAAATCCAGTCGAACCAGCGATTTTTCTTTTCTACCATCAAAGACGGATTGGATGTGAAGCCCTAAAAGTCCAGCATCAGGAAAACCTCCTTGGATTTTTAATTCAGTTGGCTTTCCAATTAATTTCTGGTTTGAAGTGATATTCAAAATTTCTCCTGCAATATCACCGGCGCCAGGTGAAACACCGGCTTTGCTGCTGATTCCAATGCGCTGAATCCAAAACATCGGATAAGAATTGGGTCTTCCAAATTCGTAGGAAATGCCTTTGGATCGAGGGTGAGGTTTGATTTCTTCTTCTTTGGCCTGAGGATCTTTTTTTAGAAGTCCTGGTGGCAAATACTTTTGAGCCAACTGCTGGTAATGTTGAATTTGCTGAAGGTATTTATCCGCATACTGATGGAACAGGGCTTGGACAATTTTTTTACCGTCAATTTGTGGAAGGCGGAGTTTCTTTTCAAGAGTTTGGATATCCACTTTCACTTGATCATCAATGGCATTGTATTATGATTCGATACTTTTCCAGTCGGCATCAAATTCGCTGGAGGCGGCTTGAAGAGATTTGATTTTTTGATCAGATCGTTTGGCAAGTTCTTGAAATTTTTGAACAGATTCTTGAACTTCTTGGGGTGACTTAAAGTCTTTCAACTTGATCAGAGAAAAATCTTTTTGGAAATCCTTGATATCTTTGTCGTTGGGAAGAGTTTTGGATTTTTCATTCCAATACTTTTCTCGGTCTTTCAGAAATACCTGAAAATCCTCCACCATTTTTTTTGAGGGCAATTCATCCTTCAGTTGTTCCAATTGACTTTTGAGCTGATCTCCTTGAAAGGCTGTTCCCAAATCTTGAAAAATACTTTCAGGATTTTCTTTTTTAACAGTCTGGAGAGCCGTTTGAGCAACTTTATTTGCTTGTTCTTTCACAGCAGAAAGTTTTTCTCCTGAGCCCTCGGAGCTCGATTCTGGCTGTAGAGGTTCTGGCGGTTTGACTTTTCCGATGGTTTTTCGTGGCGTATGAAAAGAGATTTGTTCCACAGCTGCTTCTTTGATCAAGATACGAGCTCGCAGCAGAGCATCCCAACTCATTTGGTAGCGGATAGATCCAATTTGAATGCTATTTCTGGATGGAACTTCAGCATCTGTGACTTGGACATTTTGAATTTCCATGGAGGCATTCCAGAAGCTGGTTTTGAGTGAACCAACATTGACTTCGCTGCCTTGAATTTGATAGCCGACTTTTTCGATGGCCCATTTCAGCTGAGAATCCAAAAAGAAAAATCCGTAAATATAAAGTGCACCAAAAAATAAAAAAGCGGGAAGAAGAGCTTCCCATCGGATGGGGCCTTTTTTCTTGCTGTTGTTTTTCTGTGAAGATGTATCTTGAGTCATTGTCGTCATTCCTTATTAAGATCCATAAAGTTTTCTGTATTGATCATAGAATTTATAAAGTCCTGTCGCGGAAAAGAGTTTCCAAACTTTTGACTTTTGAAACCGTTGAACAACCAGTTGACGATATTTGACAATCAGGTGTCGAAATATAAAATAACTAGGTATCAGTAAAAGAATACCAAGAACAGCTGATCCCATGACAATCGAATTGTTGAATCGAGTTAATGGGATCAGAGCCATATTGTACATTTGAATCCAATGAGGGCGAAGGGTTGGGGACTCTAAGATTTGGCGACCAAGAAGATCAGATGCTGGATCAAAAAGGTAGGCAAGAAATTTAAAAAAGAAGGCAGAAAGAAAAGCAGCTCCAAGTTGAACTCGAAAGAAAAAAACAATCAATAGGACCAGAAAGGTCTGCAGTGATAAAAAGGGTGAAAAACCCAATAAAATTCCCATGGAAAGACCTGTGGCTAAGGAGTTTGTTCCGGTATCAGAGTTCAAGAGCTGAAAAAAGGAAAAAATTTGTTTCAAGAGAAGGCTCATGGCAAAATGACTCCTTGTGAAAAGGGATAAACTTCAAGCATAAAATGCCATCATTTTTTTGCAAGACTTCCTAAGGAATGACGCACTTAGAGGTTTCGTTCTCATGAATCAATGTTTCAAGACCGAAGGTTGATCATCAAGGAAAGCTTCGCTATGTTTTCAGTTTGTGAGGAAAAGATGTTAAGAATTCAAAGTTGCCTTCCGGAATCACATCACTTCAGTACCCAATGTGCAAGCGCCTTAGATAGGGTTTTGCAAAATAAGTCTTTGGGGTTTCATCAAACTCCAATGCGTCGGGAGTTGTGGGATTCTGCTGACCGTCTTGGGCAAAAATTGCGTTCTAAGTTTTCCGAGATGGTCATTGTGGGCGTTGGAGGAAGTTCGATTGGTGTTCGAGTTCTTTCTGAAGTTTTTTTGTCTGAGAAGAAGCTTCATTTTTTGGACAACACCGATGTGATTGCCTATGAGCGACTGCTTCAGAATCTGACTGATTGGTCGAAGGTTTGCTGGGTCTTTATTTCAAAAAGTGGATCAACTGTCGAAACTCTTGTGGGTGCGGATCTCATTCTTCAGGAATTATTCAAGCGTCAGTTAAGTATCTGTGAACATACAGTTGTTATTTCCGAACCCGTAGAAAATCCTCTGACCCGCTGGGCTCATCAGCATCAAGTTACTGCCTTAGAACTTCCCTTGGATGTTGGAGGTCGTTTTTCAATTTTAACACCAGTGGGAATGTTGCCAGCTTCTTTTTTAGGAGTTTCATTGGAAGATCTCAGATTGGGTGCAATTGAAGCTTTGCACTCAAGAGCCGATGTTGTTCAGCTCTGCGATCAATTTCTTCAAAGTTTTCAAAGGCAGGAGTGGATTAGTTTTTTCTGGTTCTATTCTTCTGAAATGCGTTGGTTTGGAGACTGGCTTAAACAGTTGTGGGCTGAATCCTTAGCAAAAAAAGTAGATCGCTCAGGGGCACCAGCGGTCCGCGTAAGTACTCCATACACGGCAATTGGAGCCTGTGATCAGCACTCGCTTCTTCAGCAAGTTATGGAGGGCGCTCGAGACAAGTTTGTTGTTTTTGTCAGAGTTCAATCCTGCGAAAATTCCTTGGTAAACCATCAAATTTCAAATTCTGCCTTCAATCCAAGCCCTATTCCATCTGGTAAATCCTTGGGAGATCTTTTTGCCGCCCAGGGGATTGCAACAAGAAAAGCCCTGGAATTTGAAAAAGTCAGCACCCTTGAATTACGATGGCAGGATTTGTCGGCAAAATCCATGGGATTTCAATTGATGTACTGGGAACTTCTTGTTGCAAGTCTTGGTGAAGTTTTAAATATCAATGCCTTCGATCAGCCTGGCGTTGAATTGGGCAAGAAGATTGCTCGAGAGTCTTTGAATGAATAAGGTTGAAAAATTTGAAACCAGCTCTAAGCTTGTTATTGTTCTGGCAAGCTATCATCCCGAGCCTTTATTTTTTGAAAAGCAAATTCAATCAATTCAGGATCAAACAAGACAAGATTGGGTTTGTATTGTCAGTGATGATTCTATCGATCCTCACGCAGTTCAATTCATTCAAACTTCTCTTTCCAGCGATCCTCGCTTTTTCTATATTCAAAACTCTTTGAAGCCAGGGGTGGTTGGGAATTTTGAAAATGCATTGGCAAACATTCCTGAACAAAGTGAGGTCATTTTTTTCTGTGATCAAGATGATGTATGGCACTCTGACAAGATTGAAAAAATTGTTCATTATTTCGAAAATCATCCTGAAATAAGTGTCGTTCATTCAGATCTGAGACAAGTGGATTTTGAAGGAATACCGCTGAATTCTTCGGTTTGGTCGTTAGAAGAACGTCACTTATTGCCAACAAGTCTTTTTGAAATGCTGTTGCACCCTTCTGTTACAGGTTGCTCTATGGCTGTGCGAAAAACTTTTTTAAATAAAGTCTTACCATTTCCTCGGGGGCAAGATGCTGAAAAAATACTGCATGATCATTGGATTTCTTTGATTGCTTATCTTGAAAAAACATTAGGTCTAATGAATCAAGCTTTGATTGATTATCGACAGCATGGGAAAAATGTTGTTGGTACACGTGCAGCAAGTTCTGGAGTTTTGGATTGGAATAAAATGAGAAAATTCAAATTGAATTTGATGCTGCTTCCATCATGGGAAAAGCATGTTTTGGCAAATCAACTGCTTCAAAGATCCTCACAAATTGCCTTTACAAAAGAGGACCGACACTGTCTTTTGATCTTCAGTCAATGTCGGCCGTTTCAGTTTCTTTTTACTCTTGTAAATTCTCCTTTTTTTCAAATGAAAAATGCTTCTTTGTATTTTCGAATTTTTCTTGGGCTTATTTTGCGTCCATGGAAAAAAGAGGAGCCTTAGAGTATTCTGCAAAAGTAGGTAAAATTTGATCTTTGGGACTTAGATTAGGTTTTTGAATGGGCCAATCAATTTTTAGGATGGGATCATTCCAGATAATTCCTCCATCCCCTTTGGGGGAATAGTAGTTATCAACCTTGTACATCACATCAGCTCCTTGCTGACTGAGAACGCAAAATCCATGGGCAAATCCAGCGGGAATCCAGAACCATTGGGGTTTACTTCCATCCAAAATAACATGTATGTGTTGACCGTAGGTTGCAGATCCATGTCGAACATCCACAGCAACATCAAAAATGGTTCCATGAAGGCAAGTGACTAACTTTCCTTGTGTGGGATTGATTTGAAAGTGAAGTCCGCGCAGAACTCCATGAGTTGATCGAGAAAAATTATCCTGTATCAGAGATGGAAGATGAAATTGCTGTAAAAAGCTTTCACGGAATCTTTCAGTGAAAAAACCACGTTCATCACCAAAGCACTTAAGGCTGATAAGTTGAAGTCCTTCGATCGAAAATGTGTCGACGTTCATAAAAGTTCCTTGTATTTTTTTAAACAGAAAGGAACAGAGTCCTTCCAGTCAGGCATTGAATATTGAAAAGTAGTTTGAAATTTTGAATTGTCCAGTACGGAAAAGCCAGGTCGCTTGGCAGGCGTAGGAAACTCGTTGGTTGGAATGGCTTGGACTTTTTGAACTTTCAAAGGAAAGCCTAAAGGTTTTGCACAGGTAAAGATCCATTCAGCAAATTCATTCCAGGTTGTTCGACCAGAGTCCGTGAGGTGATAAATGCCTGACTCAGCGGTCATTTCCAGTCGATTTTCTAAAATATGAACAAGCGCTTTTGCAATATCTGCAGCATAGGTTGGAGTTCCTGTCTGATCAGCAACAACTTTCATGAGTTCTCTTTCGACTCCAAATCGCAGCATGGTTTTCAAAAAGTTGTGACCAAACTGACTGTAGACCCACGAAGTTCGAAAAATAAAATTTTTGCAGGAAGAGGATCTAATCAATTCCTCACCCTGAAGCTTTGTTTGTCCATAAAAGTTGACAGGAGAAACTGGGTCGGTTTCCTTCCAGGGTTTTGAACCTTGTCCATCAAAGACGTAGTCAGTAGAAAAATGAATCATAGTTTTTCCATGATCAGCACAGTACTGCGCAAGAAGACCCGGAGTTTTTGAATTGATTAGAAGAGCTTTGTCTTTTTCTGTTTCAGCGTTATCAACGGCCGTGTAGGCTGTTGCATTCACAAGGTGTGTGAAATTTTTTTCTTTTACTTTATTTAAAGTCAGTTCTGGATTTTCAAAATCTAAGTCTGGTCGTCCTAGAAATTCCATTGGAAATAATTTTTTTTCACAGGCTAGACTTCGAGCCAATTGTCCCTGAGTTCCAAGGACCAAAACTTTCACTTTTTGCATGGCCTACCATCTTATCTTAAAGAAAATTCATATTTCAGCAGATTTTTTAGATAAACACCATAAGAGCTGTTAGGATAGCTTTCCGCCATTTTTTCTAATTGCTTGCGATCAATATAGCCTTTTAAGTAAGCAATTTCTTCCAAGCATGCAATTTTTAACCCTTGTCTTTGTTCAATAGTTTGAACAAAGACCGAGGATGTCAGCAAGGACTCGTGAGTTCCTGTATCTAACCAGGCAGTGCCGCGTCCAAATGTTTTCACTGTCAATTTACCTTGTTCAAGATAAATACGATTCAAGTCGGTGATTTCAAGCTCTCCACGTTTTGAGGGTTTCAAATTCCGAGCATGCTGCACAACATGCTGATCGTAAAAGTAAAGTCCAGTGATAGCCCAATTTGATTTAGGTTGTGTTGGCTTTTCTTCAACACTGACTGCGCGACCTTCTTTGTCAAACTCGACGACTCCATATCGTTCAGGGTCGTGAACATGATAAGCGTACACATGAGAGCCATCTGTTAATTGGCAGGACTCTTCAATCATGCGAGGAACATCATGTCCATAAAAAATATTATCCCCTAAGATCAAACAGCATGGAGAATTGCCAACGAAATCAGCTCCAATCAGAAATGCTTGGGCAATTCCCTCTGGCTTTGCTTGTTCTGCATAACTAAGCTTAAGACCAAGCCAACTTCCATCGCCTAATAATTCTTTAATCATGGGCAAATCACGAGGAGTACTGATAATTAAAATTTCACGAATTCCACCTAACATAAGGACTGAAAGTGGATAATAAATTGTGGGCTTGTCATAAACGGGCAATAATTGTTTGCTGATGGATTTTGTTGCTGGAAATAATCGGGAACCACTTCCGCCTGCTAAAACGATACCTTTCATATGAATCACCTTTCCTTAGGACTTTCCAGTTTTCTTTTTTACAGATTGAACCCAACTTTGATTATCTAAATACCATTGAACAGTTTGCCGAAGTCCTTTTTCAAAATTTTCATAAGTTCTTCGAAAGCCAAGTTCCTTTTGCGCAAAGGAATCATCAATTGCATAGCGGAAATCATGTCCTTGACGATCTTCAACGTATTTAATTTTTATAGAATGAGAAGATCCATCTTTTCTTGGGGCCAATTGATCCAAAATTTGGCAGATCCCTTGGACGACATCAATATTGCTGCGTTCTGAATTTCCACCCAAACAATAGCACTGACCTGGTTTTCCTTTTTGTAAGGCCAGTAAAACGCCTCGAGCGTGATCTTCAACATGGATCCAGTCTCTTACGTTTTTTCCATTTCCATAAACAGGCAATGCCTGGTCATTTAATGCACAATCAATCATGCGAGGAATTAATTTTTCAGGGAACTGTCTTGGACCATAATTGTTGGAACAGTTAGTAATGATCGTTGGAAGTCCATAGGTGTGAAACCAAGCTCTGACAAGCATATCGCTGGATGCTTTGGATGATGAGTAAGGAGAATTTGGAGCATAGGGAGTTTGTTCGTGGAATTTACCAGTTTCTCCAAGAGATCCAAATACCTCGTCTGTTGAGACATGAAGAAAACGAAAGTTAGATTTAGAATCAGAATTGAGTTTTTGGTAGTAGGCACGAGCTGCTTCCAGTAATGCAAATGTTCCCATCACATTTGTTTCCATAAAGATGCGCGGACCTGAAATCGAGTTATCGACATGACTTTCCGCTGCGAAGTGAACCAGGGACTCAAACTGATGAGTTTGAAAAAGATGCTGAATAAGTTCTATATTCTGAATATTTCCCTGAACAAATTCACATTGATTCGAAATCAAATCTTTCAAATTATCAAAATGTCCAGCGTAGGTTAGAGCATCTAATACAACAACTTTGTAACCCTGTTGAAGGCTTTCACGAATAAAGCTGCTGCCAATAAATCCAGCAGCGCCTGTGACCAGAATTGATTTTTTATGAAGTGTCCATTTTTCAGTTAGCATATGTCTCTTCCTTGTAAAGAAGAGGGAAGTTTAAGAAGTTTATTCGTCTATTTCAAGGGATTTTCATTTTGTGATAGGATCCACTGAATAGCCTGACTAGGAGAATTAAAAAGTTGATCCGGTTGATAAAGATTTTCTTTGCTGTCCTCAGGGTAGGGAAATCCAGCGCCTCCCTCGACGGCCAAGCATGGAATTCCAAAGTGATGAGCGCAACCAACATCTCGCCATGTGTCGCCAATCATCCATGATTTGGATTTATCAAAGTTATACTTTTCATAAGCTTGTTTCAACATGCCAGAAAGTGGTTTTCGACATTGGCAGGAGGTCGAAAACTCTGCAATTATGCCAGGAACTTTATGGGGGCAGAAAAAAATATCATCCAGGAAAGCGCCTTCTTGTAGCAATAAGGACTTCATGCGTTGATGAATTTGATCTAGATCATTCAGTGTGATGATGCCTTTTGCAACCATGGGCTGATTAGTGGCAACAAAAATCAAGTAGCCGTTTTGATTCAAGGCGCGAATTCCTGTGCCGATGCCTTTTCGAAGTACAATTTGATCTGGTCGGTGGAGCTCATCCACGTACTCACAAATGACGCCATCACGATCTAAAATGACTGCAGGTTTCATCGAACTCCTTTGGAAAGTCGAAGTGACTATTCATATTCGCATTGACTCAGTGTCTTAAACCAAGTTACCAAGATTTATGCCACAAAAAATATCAAAAATTATTCAAGGTCTTCTGAAAATTATTTTTGCTGCGGCTATCATCGTTTGGTTGGTAGGAAGTGGCAAGATCAATTTAAAAGCTGTCACAGACATTTTTCTGTCCTGGTATGTATTTCCAATTATGGGACTCAGTCTTGTGGGGATGTTTTTATGTAGCGAACGATGGCGCGTTTTTTTACTGCATCAGGGATTGCAGTCATCTCGAATGGAAATTTTGAAATTATCTTTGATCGGCTCCTTCTTTAATTTTGCGATTCCTGGGGGCGTCGGTGGAGATGTTGTGAAGTCTTACTATCTTGTGAAAGAAAATCCTCACAAAAAAATGGCGGGCGTGATGTCCGTTTTGATGGATCGAGTTCTAGGTCTTTATGCGATGATTTTGATGGCCTTTGTTGCGATGTTGATAGATCGTCATCAAATACTTGAAGTTCCTGAGTTAAAAATGATTTTTATTTTGGTTTGTTGTTTGGCTTTGGGATTAACTTTTGGGTTGGCCATTGCCCTTTCTAAATTCATTCACCAAAGAAAGTGGATTCATACTGTTACTCATCAAATTCCAATGGGGCATCGATTTCATCAGATTTATGAAATCATCTACAGTTATCATGATGATAAAAAAAGACTTCTTAAGGCCATTATCTTAAGTAGCTTAGCTCAAATGGCTTCCATTTCTATTCTCATCTTGGTTGGAAGAGCCTTGCAGGTCCAGCATATTCCAGCTGTCACTTATTTTGTGGCTGCACCGATCGGTTTTATTGTCACAGCATTGCCTATAGCTCCTGCCGGAGTGGGAGTGGGGCAGGCGGCCTTTGATTATCTATTCAATATTTTCTCAGGTCAGGTGACCCAGTTTGGGGCAACCAGCATCACTATTTTTCAAGTCGGTCAATTTGCTCTAGGCATCGTTGGTGCAATTATTTATATACTCAGAAGACCTCAAGGGGGATTCTCGCTTCCTTCATCAACTCAAGATGAAAAAAACGTGGTTCAAGTTTTATAGATAGAAGTCGATTTGGATAAAGAAAAGTGAAGATACTTGCTTGACTTCTATTTCAACGCCCTTTTCCAAAAAGAACAACATTGACAGTTTTTAAAATGATCGTGAGATCCATCCAAAAGCTCATATTTTGCAAATAGTACAAGTCAAATTGGAGTTTTTCTTTTGCATCTTCAACGCTGGCTCCATAGGGATATCGAACTTGAGCCCAGCCAGTGACTCCTGGTCGAATCAAGTGGCGAAGTTGGTAGTATGGAATTTCCTTTTCCAGCTGAACATTGAATTCAGGTCTTTCAGGTCTGGGACCAATAAAACTCATGTCTCCTGTGAAAACATTCCAAAGTTGAGGCAGCTCATCGATGCGAGTGATTCGAAGAAAGTTCCCAACGCGGGTGATTCTTGGGTCTTTTTGTTGTGCCCATTGTGCTCCATTTTTTTCAGCATCTTGGCGCATGGATCTAAATTTGTAGATCCAAAATTCCTTACCATCTTTTCCAGTACGAATTTGGCGAAAAAAAATGGGTCCAGGGCTGTCTAAGGAAACGGCCAAGGCAGAAAGAAGCATGATAGGAAGAGCCAATAAAAGTAAAATCAGAGCCAACCCAATATCCAAGACTCTTTTCCAGCGAAGTAGAATGGGGTTTTGATGTCTTTCAAAGTCCCGTGAAAGAATAAACCATGGGTGCTCAAGGAAAAAAATAGGAAGCTTGCGCCAGTGCACATCGTAAAAACTGATCAGATCAAAAATTTGAAAGCCATGAAGTTTTTTCGTGAAGAAAAAGTCAGCAATTTGTTGAGAAATTTGCGGTGCTTTGAGAGCCATCACTATATTCCACTGCTTGCTTTCCAGTTTTTCATTCAATGCGTTTTGAAATTGTTGACCAGAAAAATCATCAATTAAAAAAAATTCTTTTGAAAATGAAAATTGATTTTTTACTAAA
>CAZFSX010000009.1:0-18057 GCA_964522115.1 uncultured Pseudobdellovibrionaceae bacterium
AGAAACTAGAAAATTTATGATTGAGCAATCAAAAGTTTATAAGTGTCTTGAAAAAAAGACTTTGATTCTTGGATTTGAGCTGGCTGACCTTTTTGTCATCTGTTTGGTTCTTTGTTTATTAAATTTATTTTTCAAAGAATCAGGGGCTAAGTTTTTTCTAACCTGGGGGCCAACGGCTACGTTGGCTCTGGCTATTCGTTTTTTAAAAGCAGGCAAAGCCGAAAACTACATTGTTCATGCCATTAGATATTATCTCACGCCGGGGATCATCAAAGCTTTTCCGCAAGCACAACGAAATGATTTTAGAAAATTAAAATTGAAAGGAAAATCCGGTGTTCGATTCAAGTTTGAATAGCAAAATGGATCTTTGGGGATTTGAAGAAAATTGCATGATCTTCAAAGATCGGTCTTTAGGTGCAGCTTTGCAATTATCACCTTTAGATGTCAGTGTATGTGACGATGAAAAAATAAATTCTATTAAACATTCTCTCAAGGCATTTTTAAATAGCCTTCCAAGCCATTTGTCAATTCAGTTTGTCCAAGAGGTCACTTGTGGAAATCATGTTCAGATCGAGGCTCATGCCAAAACCTGCCGAGATGACGCTAATGATCTTATAAAAGAGATAACATCAGAGCGAGTTCAAAAATATAAAAAACTGGACGAGCAAGGTCTTCTTCCCAAGAGAAATTTGTACTTGTTTATCAGAAAACCGTTCGTTGTCGTCAAAAGAAAACCTTCGATTTTATCTTTTTTTGGAAGTCTTTTTAATAAATCATCAGAAGATAATTTGACTGAGAGACAAATCACGTCCGAAGTTAAATCATTCAATCAAGTTGTCGAAAGTATTTTGTCAGAGGCAAAACAAATTGGCTTTGTTGTTGAACGACTAAGTGACGAAGATGTTTTTAGCCTTGCTTACAATCAATGGAATCCCGATAGACCAATATCTCCCGATCTAAATTCAGCTTATGATGTCCGTGATCAGCTTTCTATGACTGATTGTGTGATAGGTATTGATCATTTTGTTTTTGGCAGTGTTTTCCACAAAGTCATAAGTCTGAAGCTTTTGCCAGAAACAAGCTTTGCAACTATGGCCGAACAGCTTTCAAGTTTGCCATTTGATTCGCGCCTTCATCTTAGTATTGAGGTTTTAGATCAAGAAAAAGAAAAATCGGCGCTTGAGACACAGCGACGACTTGCCTATGCTTCGTCGGCAGGAAAACAAGGCACGAGCGATCTTGATGCCCAGGCTAAACTTCAAGACGTGGAATCAATGCTGGCTGAAATGATTCAAGGTGCAGAAAAAGTTTTTCGTTTTTCCCTTCAGGTGGTTCTTCGTTCAACAAGTAAAGATGATCTAGACATACAAGTTTCTGATACTTTGGCCTTACTCAGAGGCTTGTCGGGAGCTGAAGGCATGGTCGAAACAGTGGCCGCGTTTGATATTTTTTCTGAGTTTGCAATTCCCAACAATAGAGGCAAAGAAAGATCCATCAAAGTTAACACTTCAGTCTTAGCTGATTTTTTGCCTGTTTACGGATTTTGGACAGGACACGATGTTCCGCAAATTATTTTACGACAAAGAGGAAATGGAATTTTAGGGTTTGATCCGTTTTCGCCAACTTTGGGAAATTTTGGGACCATAATCTCAGGCGGTAGCGGGGCCGGAAAATCATTTCTTGCAAATTTAATTGTCTCTCAAATGTTAAAAAATAGTCCTAAAATTTACATTTTAGACATAGGTGCAAGCTATAAAAGATTCACCGAAGTTTTGGGTGGACAATATATTGAACTTGGCAAGTCGTCAGATTTATCTATTAATCCTCTGTCCCTTGATGGAATTAAACCAGACGATAGAGAAAGTTTAGATGAAAAAGTAAAGTATGTGGTTTCACTTGTAGAAATCATGACTAAAGAACCTACAGCTTTAGCTTTGGGAAAATTAGAAAAATCCGAGTTAGAAAAGTGTGTTCAAAAAGTATTAAGTTTCGATGAAGAAAAAACTCTCAGTGATTTACAAAAAGTTTTATTAGAGCACGCAGACCAAACTATTCAAAGGCTTGGAAAAATTCTTTCTTTGTGGTGTGGGGATTCGCCTTTTGGAAAATTTGTTGATCGTCCGACGACGGTTAAATTAAATAGTGATCTTGTTTGTTTCGATCTGAAAGGTCTAGAAAACTACCCTGATTTACAATCAGTATGTCTATTTCTAATTACAGATCTTATTTGGCGTGAAGTTCAAAAAGATCGCACGAAAATGAAACTCACTTTTTTTGACGAATGCTGGCGCTTGCTTGAAAGCGACGAAGGTGCTCAGTTCATTGGCTCGGTCTTTAGAACTTTCAGAAAATATAAAGCCGCCCCTATTGCCATTTCGCAAACGATGGATGATTTTTCAAAATCTAAAATTGCTTCAGCGGTCATGCCCAATAGCTCGGTTAAATGGATTTTGCGACAAAAAGGCGCTGATCAAAAATCTTTAAAAGAATCACTTCAACTTAATGATCGAGAAATGGAAATAATCGCAAATCTTAAATCTGAAAAGGGGAAATTTTCTGAAGCTCTTTTAATTGCCGAAGATAAACGCCAATTAGTCAGGATCGAAGCCACTCAGCTTGAGTATTGGCTTTCGACGACGCACCCTTCAGACATAGAAAGAATTAATTTTGCTAAAGAAAACAATCCCCATTTGTCGGATGTGGACATTATAAAACTTCTTGCCGCAGCATAAATTCGGAGGTCAATTGAAGAAAAAATTAGTAATCATATTTATAGCTTTGCAGTTTGCTTTTACCAGCACTGCAAGATGCGATATGTTTGGCGGTGATCTTGTTTATCTAGCGCAAATTCTGGCTAATGCGGTTAAGCAGCTCTACGAACTCGAACAAATATTAAAAAACGGACGAGACACTTTAGGATTACTTCAAGATATTAACCGGGGGGTCAATGATTCCCTGGCCGTTGTAGATTCGCTTGGTCCCTATATAGATCCTGGACTTTATAAAGAACTAAGGAATGTTTCGGACATTATTAAACATTTGAGGACGATTTACGGGATTGTTTCTAAATCGCCAGAAGAACGCATTCAATCGGACACCGATCAAGTGGTTGCTGAAAGTCTTTCGCTCAATAATAACTTAGCAGATTATTCAAAAGAACTTGAGCAGATCGGCGAAAGAATTAAATCCTTTTCGCACAATGTTTCACCTGGAGGAGCTGCAAAACTTACAGCGCAAACTTTGGGGGTCATGATTCACGTCATGAATAAACAAATGCGTGCCCAAGGACAGTTTTTAAAAATCCAGGCTCAGGGGCTAGCACTGCAAAATAAAAAAGAGAAAGACGAAACCAAGCAGTATTTGGAGCAAACGGCCATTCTGCGGGCCGCAATGAATAAAACCGAGCCAAAATTTGAATTTCCGAGGTTCTAATATGGATTTTTCCTGGCTTGCTAGCGAAGCAAAAAAGATTCATGACATTTTTAGTGCTTCCTTTTTTTCTTTAGTTTTAGTGTTTTTAGTCATTGGGGTGCTTTTAGAATATTTTAAATTGCCTTTAGGTGGAGTTCCACAGTTTCCGCAGCTTGTGGGACGTGTTTTTATTGCTTGTATCCTAATGGTAGCAACCCCTGAAATCATGAATGTGTTATCGACCGTGACGGATTCAATCGTCTCAGAGGTTGGTCAACTCATAGAGTTTAAACTGGTGCTTTCAAAACTGGGTGATAAACTTTCTGAAATGTCTTGGTCCTGGGTGTCGGTCAAAGACACTGTTATCGTCGTCATCAGTTATTTAAGTTTTTTTCTGCTCTATATAACGGTCTACATGATGGATGCCTTTTTTCTGTTTTCATGGATGATGCTTTATATTTTCAGTCCATTATTGATCGCGCTTTTTGTTTTTCCTCAAACAGCGGGGGCCACTAAAACACTATTTAAAAGCATGATTGAAGTTTGTATATGGAAATGCATTTGGGTTGTCTTGGCTTCGCTTTTATGGAGCATGGCATTTTCGCAAATCAATCAGCCAGAAAACGATGTCAGTTTTCTTACAGTCATCATTCTTAATATTATGCTCGCTTTTTCTGTATTAATGACTCCTAAAATCACTTCGAGCTTTTTAGGTGGTGGAATATCAGGGATGGCCACAGCATTCGGGGGTGCCCTATTAGGAGCTGCGGCGTTGACTCCGGCTGGTGCAATCGGAAAAGCGAAAATGCTTGCGACCATGCAGGCAAGAAAAGTGCGTGATTTTGCGAAAGAAGACACAGCTACCGACGCGGACGCATCAAGCGCGCACAAAGCATATAAAAATCAACGTAAGTAAAAAATTGGAGGTGCTTGCATGAGGTTTCATGGAGCAATGGACTCTCTTGAAAAAGAGGTCAAAATTTGGCGTTTTGCAGTTATAGCACTGCTTATCTTAAGTATTTGTCTATGTATCGGGATTCTAAAGACAGCACAAAAAAATCCACTGATCATTGAAAGAGGATGCCTTTCTAAAACTATCGAACCGATTGGAACCGAGGTTACAGATTTTGAAATTCAACAATTTATCTCAATCGCTCTAGAGCAAAGATTTAACTCATCCGAAAAGCAGACAAACTTAATTTCGGGAGAGCAATTTTTAGCAAAGACTAAAGAACAATTAGAACTTTCAAGACAGCAAATGTCCCAGGTTGTAATCACGAATAGAGTTCAAGTTTTGGAAAAAGAAATTCTAGTTAATGCAGATCGTTTGATCTCAGTGGGCGAAGTCAGATCTGCTTTCAAGTTTCCACTGCGGGTATTCCTTGAAAGAGTTCCACGAACAGACTCGAATCCCTACGGTCTGATTTTGTCAGAGGTGAAATCAAATTTAGAAAATAAACAAAAGGACTCATTGAATGATTCGCGCTAAAGATTTTTTAAGGGTTTTTACCATTTATTTTTTTGCAATGGGGATTGCTTTTGCGGCCTCATCGCATAAATCTGATTCTAATAAGCCAAATTCAAATAAGAAAAATCCTACACCGTTTCGTGGAAAATCTATTCTATGTGATGAGGCAAAGCCGCAACTGATTAAAGTTTCGTTTGGGCGGCTTACAATTTTGAATTTTCCGTCGGCTCCTAAAGACATTTTACCTGGCGAGGTTGTTTTTGATTTTAAGCAAATTAAAAATGAACTTGCTATCAAGTCTTTACGTCCAGGGGCGCGCACGAACGTAGGAATTTATCTTCAAGACCGCCGTTGTTCATTTGATCTAATGACGGTTTCAGGTTTTGGAGATGATGTTTTATTTGTTAGAGATCCAACGGATAGTCAAATTGAGGTGAAATTCCATGAGTAGAATATACAACTCGGAAGATGATTCAAATGACATTACGGACGCCTCTTGGAGATCCAGGTTTTATGGGTTTATTAGAGAGGGAAATAAAACTCGTTTGGCTCCTGGGTTTATCAAAATTGTTTTTGGCCTTATTGCGGTTGCGGCCGTAATATTACAGCTAGTTTCTAGTTTTAAACCTATCGCTAGAGAAAATGCTGAAGAAAAGTTTAAAATTCCATTGGGTTCAACTGCCGATGCAAAGCTCAATATCCCCCTTTATGATCCTGCTAAGAGCGAAAACAGATCAAAGGATGCGAGTTCATCGCGTCCAGTTATCGTTTCAGGTATTCAAAGAATCAGGCTGAGTCAAATTAAAGGTGTTCCCACGGGTTCAGAAGTAAAAGCCATTTTGTCAAGTGGTGGAACAAACGGGACCGTTGTCGCCAAACTTACTGAAGATCTAATGGCTGACGGTGAAATGATTTTTCCTTCAAGAACACTTTTATTTGGTCGTGGTAATTCAAATGATGAGCGTTTATATATTCGTTTTCGCAAAGCCATATTGCCGGATAAGTCTGAAGTTAAGATCAAAGCCCAAGCTTTTGATATGAGTGATCGCATAGTGGGACTAAAAGGTAAAAAAATTTCTGATGTTGCTTTTAAAATCGCCGCAAGCTCTGGTCTGATTTTTTTAGGTGGTCTAGCTGATGGGATGAAGCAAACAGAAATGAATATCTACGGCCAGCCTCAAAAACCATCTATCAAAGATGTGGCACTTAACGGAATAGCCACCGCCAGTCTTGAACAAGGGCGTGAACTTATGAACTCAATGAAAAATTCTGAAGCGAGAGTCGAAGTTAAGTCAGAAACTCCGATCGTCGTTGTATTTGGGGATGACCAAGAGGAGGCCAATCAATGATTCAAGCAAAACCGAATTTGACGGAAGATTTAAGAAAGATTTTTAATTTTCTTCAAGTTTTAGTTATAGACCCTTGCGCACAGGTGATCCACGGCTTTAAAGAAAAATCGGTTCCTTTGCTGGAACTTATAGGCTTTGGAGTTGTTTTAAGCCAGCTTCATTATTGGGGAGGACTTCGTTATTTTTTAAGTCGGACGCACATCGAATTTCCCTATTTTTCAAATTATGTGACCGGGATTTTTGGTGCATTGTTGGTTGTTTCTGGATTCTATTTCTGGGGCTTTCGGCAAATGGTTCTTCGGACAAAGTTGATCGGAAAATTGCACAAATCTTTTTTTCAAGCTGGTATTGAAACACGATTGAAAGAAACTCCACATTTTATTTTTGATTATCCAGTGGGTGCTGTCAGTCGAAAGCTACGAGTGAAATCTAGCGGCATTTCTATCGATGATTTTCGTAAAAATAAACTAGCCCTAGAATCTTCCATGAACATCAATATATCCAAAATTGAAAATCCAAGAGGAAACAAAGAACTTGTTGATATTATTTATGCCACGGAAAAAATGCCTGAATACTGGCTTTTAGACAATTTGATGGCGTATAAAAATTTTTCGTTTCCTATTGGTAAAACCGTTGATGGCGAAATTAAATCTGATTTATTGAAAGTTCCACATTATTTAATCGCGGGCGAAACAAATTCAGGAAAATCCACCCTGATTCGCTCGATTGTCATGGTTTTAACGATGAATAATAATGATCTACAAACTTACTTCATTGACCTTAAAGGCGAAATGGATGGTCAGGTTTTTCATGATTTTGACAAAGTTCAGGTTTTAAGTGAGCCATCTTTTATCGATGAAAAGCTTTCTGAAATCGAATCGATCTTAAATGCCCGAATGGTCGAAGCTAAAAAGAAAAGGGTCAAAAATATTTCGGAGTTTAACTCGGCCCAAAAAGAATATGAAAAGAGATGGGATCGAATGTTAATTGTGGTTGATGAAATAGCAGAACTGATGCCGACCGTTCAATCCAGCAATAAAGCGACTTTAGCAAAAATCCAGTCACGGCTTAACCGTTTTTCTCGTATAGGTCGCAGCGTGGGAATCCACCTGATTATTGGTGTCCAAAAACCCGACCACAAAAATCTAGACGCGACAATTAAAGCCAATTTGCCAGGGGTGATTTGCTTTCCGGTTAGTCACTTTAGTCAGAGTGTTCTTGTTTTGGGTAATGGTCACGCGGCTGATCTGAACGCGGCCATTCCAGGGCGAGCCATTTGGAAATATGGATCAAACGAAATTGAAGTGCAAGCCCCGTTTCTAAGTAACGAGGAAATCAAAAAAGCCCAAGAAAAAAAGATAAATTATTTTGCCGAGAAAAACAAAACTGTGGAGGAAAAGAGCGTTGAAGTGGAAGAAAATCAATCGACATCGAGTCCTTTCAAAAGCGGAAGTTGAAACACTGAATTTCATTTGGAAGTGGAAAATGGCAAATACGATGATGCTAAAAACCGTCGTCGTCCCATTTAATAGCTTTTGGAAGTATTATAAAAAACTGAGACGGCTTTTGAAAGAGGGTTATATTTCTGAAATATCCGATCAGCTTTTGCAAATGTCAGTATGGACACTGACAAAAAAAGGATTTAACTATTTACATGGGGGTTCTGAGGCTCTGTCACAGAAACGATTTAAACCGCAAAGTGTGACTCACGATTATTGGGCTTCAGCCTTTCATTTGGGTGATTTTGTTTTTGGAAGCTCAGAAAATGTTAACTTTATTTCAGAACAAGAACTGTCCTCATCAGTGCCGGAATCACTGCCTGAATGGGTGCCTTATTCAAGAGATCATATTCCCGATGGATATACTTTTATTGAGTATAACAAAAAAAGAACTCTTATGGCTTTTGAGACAGAGATCAACGCCAAGTCGTCGGCCCGTTATGAGGAAATGATTCGGTTTTTGGATGCCCATGATCAAATTGATTATGTTTTCTGGCTTTGTATAGATGACCAAATCATCGAACGAATTACGCAGAAGATTGTATCTATCCCAAGACAAAAAAAATCGAAACACAACTTTATTCGTTTTGCTGATTTTCAAAAAATAGGATGGGATGCGCCTATTTTATGGGGATCAAAAGCCCAAAGTTCGATCTCACAAATTATGGGTCAATATGGGGTCAATACCCTGGTCAACAAGGGGTCAAAACCCGGTCAACATCGAGCAATTGAGATTTTTGCCAGTTCTCAAAAAAGCCCAAGGGGATCAATGGGATGAATTACAATGTTGACCCCTGCGCCTTTCAAACACCCTATGGGTTCAGGGCCTATTTCCATTTTATCAACTCGATCCTAAACCTCAATTGTCCTTATAATTCAATTCAATAACAGGAGAAACAAGAATGAAACGAGCCTTGTTGCTTGCGGGATTTTTATTATTCAATGCGTGTCAGTCTAAACCAAAAAATAAAAATGATACATCAGTAGATGCTACCGACGCGCCAAAACTTTTACGACCTGACGTGCGGCGAGTTTGGGTACCGCCGGAGATTCAGGAAGATGGCAAAGTTTATGTTGATGGACATTATAAATATATTCTTTTGAAAGGAACTGTATGGAGTCGTTAGACGTTAAAAAAGAAAAAGTGAAAAACGAAAGCACAATTGATCGCGTGATCTTAGGAAAACAAGAAGCGATTTTACTTCAAACTTGGGTTAATAACTTAAATATGCGCAGTGATGGTCTAATCAAGTTTTCTAAATCTGACGTGGTTAATTTTTTAATTCGCTCCCATGATATTGATTGGAGTGAAAAAGAAATGTGCCAAATTTCTAATGATTGCTTTAATGAAACAAAGTGGCTGAGTTGGGCTTTAGCTAAAATGCGGTCTGCGCAAAAAAATAAAACCACGTTTTCAATGGAGAGCCTTGAGGTTTTTAAAAAGGAACTCTTAAGCACCGAATCAGTTGATGCTGCCCGAGATCAAATCGAATTTGAAACCAAGAAAAAGCGAAAAAAGCGCGAATCTAAAAATTTGGCTGAATTAGAAGTGCCCCAAGCTGAGGGCACTTAATGTTATTGCGGGGGCTTATGGCAAAGCGGCATCCCAAAAAACCTAAATGGGCCGTTGAGACGGCGGAATTAATCTCAACTCAGGTCACAAATAACCAGTACAAAAAGGCACTTGCGGAAATTGGAAAGCTTATCTATACTGATATTACTAACCAGCTTCAAAAAAGTATCTTTTCCAAAGTAACAGAGTCCACTCAAAGCCACAAAAAAACGGGCTGAAAGGACTTTTGTTTATGAAACCGCAGAATTTTAAAATCGGATTTTACATCAGGGTCAGCACGGAAGAACAAGCTGAAAATCCTGAAGGCTCCATCAAAAACCAAGAAGAACGCCTTTATCAAACCGTCAAACTTAAAAATATGGAAGGCAATTTCGGCGAAGTGGTCGGGGTTTATATTGACCGCGCTAAATCTGGTAAAGACACGAATCGTCCAGAGCTTCAGAAAATGCTGCAAGCCATTCGCTCGAAGAAATTAAATCTAATTATGGTCAGTGAACTTTCGCGGATCTCAAGAAACATGAGGGACTTTTCTGATATTTGGGAAATGATGAAGGCTTCCGGTTGCAGTTTTTCGTCTTTGCGTGAAAATTTTGACACGACGACTGCCGCCGGAGAAATGGTTCTTTATACACTAGCGAATTTGGCTCAGTTTGAACGCCGCCAAGTTTCAGAGCGTGTGGCGGCTAATATGAATGCTCGTGCGGCTCGCGGTCTTTATAATGGCGGTAGTGTTCCTGTGGGTTATAAACTTTGTGAAGCAAAACCTGGCACCTTAGAAGTTGATGAAGAACGGGCCTCGATTGTCAGAGCTGTCTTTGACGCCTTTAAAGAGCAAGGCACCTTATCACAAACCGCAAAATGGCTGAATAAAAACAATTACCGCCTTCCCAAAAAAATCGAAGGCGGCGGTCAAAAGATGCGTCTTGATTTTTTCACGGTGGATAATGTTCACCATATTTTAAAAAACAAAATTTATATTGGAGTCAAAACGTATAAGCAAAATGGTGAAGTTAAAGAGGCCAAAGCCCTGTGGAAACCTATTGTTGATCGGGAGATATTTGAACAAACTCAAAAAACCTTAAGCGATAACTTATCGTCCAAAAAACCGCTTAACGGTGAAAGGCACCCGTATATACTTACGGGCCTTGTCAAATGCGCAACGTGTGGTTCTGCAATGGTCGGAAAATCTGCCACAGGACGACGAGCGAAAATACCCTATTACGAACATGGATGGGCCACCAAACGAAACAGCACATTGACCGAAAAGATTTTTAAATGTGATCCCACGAGAGTTTTGGGACATCGGCTTGAGTCTTTAGTGATTGAAAAGGTGAAACTACTATTGATGAGCAAAGAGGTCGCAAAAGAGTTAATTAATGAAGCTGTATTGTCATTTGAAAAAGGATCACCGCAAAAACAAATGGACCGTCTAAAAGCGTCGATTTACGGTTACAATTCACAGCTTGAGGGACTAGCGGAGCGATTAAGTCAGTTACCTAAATCCGTCAGCCCAAAGCCGATCTTTACACAAATGGAAAAAATCGAGCGTCTTAAAAAAGATTGCGAGGATTCGATAAGGGAAATTGATTCACGGGGCGAAGTTTTGGAAAGACCAATTGAGTTGTCGGATTATCGAAAGTTTTTGGAAAGTATTCGGGAGCTATTCAGTAGAACGGATAATAAGGAAATACAGGCACAAATTTTAAAATGGCTACTAGTTAAAATTGAAGTGGGACCTCATTTTGTAAGGATTCACTATAAGGTCGGAGAAAGTCTTGCTCACATGGATGTGGGCTTTGACGGAGAGCTGAAAAAAGGCAAAACAGGACCGTCCCCCTCTTGCGAGGCGGCGCTCCCTTTGGTTTCAGGAGATTTTTTTAATTTTAGTGGACATGGGTGTTCGAATAGCTTGACAAGTGGTGCCCCGGGCCGGACTTGAACCGGCACGCCCGTGTTAACGAAGCCCAGGATTTTAAGTCCTGTGCGTCTACCAATTTCGCCACCGGGGCATTTTTGAATTTCTATCAAAGAACGAAGGACGACTTTTTCATTAAAGTTAGGTCTTTGTCACTGCTTATTGAAAAGCGTCAAAAGAACTTTGACTTTTTCTCCCAAAATCAATAGTTTCAGACGGTGAATATCGAAACAAACACTCCCCCATCTTGGACTCAAAGTCAGATCCTTCGCGTTCTGATCCGTCGATGGTACCTTCTGGTGCCAGTTTTTTTTGCACATACTTTTATCGATCAATTTATTACTGCCGAAGTGGAAGCTCTTTTGCAATCCACGCAAGGTGTTGGTTCTATGATTTGGTTTTATGGTGCCGTGAATTTGATCAACTCACTGGTTTTCCCATTACTGGCAGTGATTCTTGTTCTGTCGGCCACACCGGAAAGCCCTACCTCCAACGGGTTCAAATTTTTCATGAAGTCCTGGGAAAGCTTAACCATCGAATCCATGAGAGCCTGGGGTAAAATCATGTGGCGCAGCTTTCTTCTGATTCTGCCTGGAGTTTGGTTTTACTGGAAAACATTATTGCTTCCCTTTGTCGTCGTTTATTCCGACGCCTATCAAAAAGGAGAACAAGACGCTTTCGAAGCTTGTGATCAACTTTCGAAAAAAGCCATGTTCCCACTGGTTGGCCTGTGGTTTATTTTTGAAATCATCATTCCCTTGCTAGAAACATCTATCGCGGATTCCTGGAAGCTTCTGACTCGAACTCCTTGGATGGCCAGCGTGCTGATTCTGATTCAAATTTTTATTTTTGTTATCTATACACTTCAGTTGAAAAAAATGTTTTTTCAACTCTCTGAAAAGAAAGAGGTCTCTCTATGACGAATCTCATGTTTCAACGAAAAGATATTCCCCATCGTGGCCGAGGATTAACCTTTGATGATGTTTTGATCGTGCCTTGTCGTTCTGATGTGCGTTCACGTCGCGAACCTCAGCTGACAACACAATTGACGAAAAAACAAAGCATTGAAACACCCATTATTTCAGCAAACATGGACACTGTCACTGAAGCCCCCATGGCGATTGCTATGAATAAACTGGGAGGAGTTGGAATTTTGCACCGCTTTTTAACTATTGAAGAGCAAGCCGAACATGCTCGCCAAGTGAAAGCCAGCGGAGCAAAAGTGATCAGCGCCAGTATCGGAGTGAATGACGATTTCAAAGATCGCGCAAAAGCTGTGATCGCAGCAGGAGTCAATGTGGTGACGATTGATATCGCCCATGGACACTCGATCCAAATGATTGAAACGATGAAATGGCTCAAGGATACCTATTCAGATATCGAAATCATTGCCGGCAATATGGCCACTCCAGAAGCCGCCTATGATTTGATCCAAGCTGGAGCCGATGCCATCAAGGTAGGCATCGGCCCGGGCTCCATGTGCACAACCCGTATCATCACTGGCTGCGGACTTCCGCAGTTGACGGCGATTGCCCTTTGCTCAGAAGTTGGATTGGAGTACGGAGTCCCTGTGATTGCTGACGGAGGGATTAAAACTTCTGGAGACATTGTGAAAGCTTTTGCTGCAGGAGCAAGCTCTGTCATGTTGGGATCTATGCTTTCAGGAACCATCGAGACTCCCGGAGAAATCAAAAATGGAAAAAAACAATACCGCGGAATGGCCTCTCGTTCGGCTCAAGTTAGCTGGCGTGGTGGTGTCCCTACTGGCATGGCTCCTGAAGGAGAAAATACGATGGTATCGGTGAAGGGCCATGTCCAAGATGTGATTTTAGAACTGACAGGCGGCATCCGCAGTGGAATGAGTTATATCAATGCCACTCAGTTGAATGAGATTCGTGAAAAAGCTCGTTTTATTGAAATGAGCAGCTCGGGTATTTATGAATCACGAGCACATGGTTTGAATCAAAATTAATCCACCGGCTCCAACGATCCTGCCGCAGCAGAATTCGTCCGTGCCTAGAAAGACAAAAGCCGCAGATTTTTTAACTGCGGCTTTTGAACAACAACATCGATCACATCAACAAAGAAAGTACTTCTAAGGCCGAGATTACTTTCAGTCTGCTGAGGGGGTCAAAATCAAAGCCCCCAGTTAAGAAAACTTAATACCTTAGTCTAGGTCCATCTTTACCTGAAGGATCCAGATCCATGATAACTCATGGAGTTAATTAGATTAAATACTCTATTGGAAGAGCATGAAGGTTGTAATTATTGGCCATGACAAATCCATAGGCTCCGGCATCTGCAATCGCCACCCAATCCCCTTCTTCCACTTCCGTCATGGATGTATTTTTTAATAAGACATCACTGGATTCACAGATGGGACCCACCACATCCACCAAGGATGCGGAACCTTTTTGAATCAAGGGTAAAATTCGATGTTGAGCTTGATACAAACTGGGTCTCATCAAATGATTCATCCCCGATTGTAAGATCACAAAAGTTTTTGTCGAAGTCTTTTTGATGGCCACAACTTGAGTCAACAAAACTCCCGCATGACCAACGATCCAACGACCTGGCTCCGCCAACAACTGATAGGACTCGTTCTGAAAACAGTCCTTCACAACACCGGCGTACTGTTTCAATAACTCCGCTTCCGATTTTAAATCATCCCTGTCGTAATAAATTCCAAGCCCACCACCAAGATCCAATGTTTGCAATGAAAGTCCTTGAGACTGAACCCAATGCTTGGTTTTTTGAAAGGCATCTGTCAAAGCATCCAGCTGAAGCAATTGCGATCCAATATGCACACTGATCCCTTGAATCTGCACCCAAGTATCTTTGGCCTGATGGATCAACGGAAGCAAGTGATCGGATTCAATTCCAAATTTATTTTCTCGAAAACCTGTGGCTATATAGGGATGAGTGATAGGATTCACATCAGGATTCAATCTGACGGCAACTTTGACTTTTTTCTTTTTTTGCTGTGAAATTTTGATCAAACGCAAAAGTTCCGATTCACTTTCCACATTGATCTGAAAAATTTCTTTCTGAACAGCAAGTTCTAATTCTGCATTGCTTTTTCCAACTCCAGAAAAAACAATTTGATCAGGGCGAAACCCATGATCCAAAGCCCATTGAAGCTCGCCACCACTGACAACATCCACTCCACAGCCCTGCTGCTGAATCAGCTTCAAAACCTGGGGGCAATGATTCGCTTTCATGGCAAAAAATATCTTCACAGATGACGAAAACGCCTGTTGATACTGCTGCAATCTCTGCCGAATCAAATCTGCATGGTAGACATATTTTGCACGATCCTGATCTGGGTGCTGTTTTAAAAAATCAACCAAAGACCGACCTGCAAAAAACAATTCTTGATTTTTATACTCAAATAACGTTTCAATCATATATCCCCATCTGATAACAATTTCCCAGACCACAACTGCTGAACAAAAGACTCCACAGGAAAGACATGAACGCCATCCCGGGTCAGTCGCCGAGATCCTCGATAAACTCCAACACTTTTCAAAAGTTTTTCTGGTTTTTTATCTGCAAAAACACGAAGAACTTTTTCAAACTTTGCATCCCAAGTCGTTGCATTTTTCACCTCGATCGCAATGTATTTTGCTGAAGCATTCAAGGTCTTTTTGCGAACCTCAACGACAAAATCAATATCACCCACAGAAGGTACATTGTAGTAGAAAATTTTCATATCTAAATTTGCGTAGGAAATATAGGATCTCAATTCATTCAGAATAATTGTTTCAAAGTAATACCCTTGTTTTTCAGGAATCCCTTGTACAGTCTTGTGGCCTTCCGCAGCCCTAGCAACTCCTGGATCAAAATAGTAAAACTTTGGGTGCTGAGTTTCCCGAGGGTATATTTTAAGAGGACATGGAAGCAAAAGATCCCCAACCAAAGTATCACTTAAGATTTGAAACCAAGAACGAACTGTATCACCCGACTTTCCAATTTCTCTTGAGATATTTTCAAAATTAATGATCTGACCGTGATATTGACCTGCAACTTCAATAAAATGGGTAAACTCTTGAATATTTCTCGTCAGACTTTCTTGGAAAATTTCTTCTTTCAAATATGTATTCACATAACTCCACAAAAAATCATTCGCCTCTTCATCATCGACTGAAAATAAAGATCCAGGCAATGTGCCTCGAAAAATCAGATCCTGAATCTTCACTTTTTCTCCAAGCTCTACCATACTTAAAGGGAAAAACTTTCGAACACTAGCCCTTCCTGCCAAAAGATTCACGCCTTCTCGTTTGATTTTTCTTGCGCTGGATCCCGTTAAATAAAATTTGATTTTATATTTTTCTATCAAACGATGAACTTCATCTAAAAGAATTGGGAGTTTTTGGATTTCATCAATAAATACGGTCTCATTTTTTGACAGATGAGCCACCATAGATTCTAACTCAGAAGGATCTTTAGATAAAACCCGAAAGTCTTTGGATGATAGAAGATCAATTTCTAATTGAGGCTTCAATTCACGACGAATAAATGTACTTTTCCCAGTCCCTCGAGGGCCAAGAATCAAGAGAGATCGTTGCGGGACTGAAAATCGACGGGACTTGTACTCACCCATACACCCTCCATATAGACTAACATTTTCCTAGTTATACTAGTAATTTGCAAGACATTTTCCTAGTAGTACTAGGAAAATGTCTTGCTTGATAGATCCAGGAAGGTCTGAGGCATCGCCAAATTTCAATTTTCGATATCAAAACAAGACTTGCCTTTCCATGGATCTCATTTTTGAATAATCCGAAGAACAAGCAAGGGAAAATAAAATGAAGTCACTACTTCTTGGAACGACTCGATGGGGATTGCCGCTTTTAGCACACCGATTTGAAAATCATGGGCCTGAAATACTGATACTGGGTGGAGTGCACGGCAATGAAATCGAAGGCGTCATCCTTGCCAATCTTCTCTTGGCAGAACTTCTTCAAAATTTTCCGTGGAAACTCAATCTGACACTGATTCCACAAATGAATCCCGAAGGCGTTTTACTGCATCAACGCACCAATTCTGCAGGAGTGGATTTGAATCGAAATCTTCCGACAAAAGATTGGTCGTCCCAACTGACAAATCCCAAATATCCTCCAGGACCCCATGCCAGCAGCGAACCTGAAACTCAAGCCCTGCTAAAGTTTTTGCAGCAGTATCCCGCAAAATTTATTCTTTCTTTTCATTCATGGAAACCGATGATCAATACCAATGGAAATTGCCAACCTATCGACCAAATTTTGCATCAACACTCTGGCTATGTGATCGAATCGGATATTGGCTACCCAACGCCAGGATGCTTGGGAACTTATACAGGACTGGAGCAAAATATCCCCACCATCACTTTAGAAATTGAACGCGGATTATCTGCAGAAAAGATCGGCCCCTTATTTTTACAAGCTTTGTTGAAGTCCCTTCAGGCACTGAGTGATGAAAACCCTTAATGCGATAATTGAGACAAAAAAACCTTTGTAGTATACTCTCAACACACGGGCAAACTCCCCGACAAATAGATTTTCCAACTACAAAAGCTAGAATGAAAAGTCTACCTACTTGCCAGTTCCCATTTAAGTCGATACGCTTGAAGCATGCACCCAGCACTTCAACTTCAAAATGTCACAGTTCAACTTGATGATGATATCATTCTAAAGAATGTGAATTTGACTGTTCAACATCAGGAAACCTTGGTGATCATTGGTCCCAGCGGAAGTGGAAAAACAGTTCTTCTTAAAACCATGGCGGGAATTTATACTCCCATTCATGGTCATGTGCTGTGTGAAGGCGAAGACTGGCAAAATTTGCAGTCCGAAGGCAAGCGACTGCTGGCGCAAAAAATTGGAATGCAATTTCAAAAAAGTGCCTTATTTGATTCTATGACTGTTTTTGAAAATGTGGCCTTCCCTTTGCGGGAACATACAAAAATGTCAGAGGCGGATATCAGCAAAAGAGTTTTACTCTGCCTGGAGTCCGTGAACCTTTCCAAATCCAAAGATCAAATGCCTGATGAAATATCCGGAGGTATGCGACAGCGCCTGAGTGTCGCCAGAGCCATCGCCTTACAGCCAGAATTACTTTTTTTTGATGACCCCACGGCAGGGCTAGATCCTATCAATAGTGACAATATGGCGGATCTTCTTTTGGACATCAAAAAGAAAACCAATGCCACCGTTGTCGTTGTAACTCATGATATTTCACGAGCCTTCCAACTTGCCGGCCGCATCGTGATGGTGGCTCAACAAGAAGTCATCGAAGTTGGATCTGCAGAAGAAGCGAAATCCCATCCAGATCCTCGCGTTCAGCAATTCTTGCATGGCTCTTTAACGGGGCCGCTGACAAATCACAATGGAAATGGTTCTTCAAATTAGGGCACATCAAAAGAGTCCAAGTTTTCATCCCAACAAAAACAGTGATGAACTTTGTAAAGCAAGAACTAAAACTGAATCCTTATTTTTTTTTCTTCACTGACATGCTTTCGTATGTTTTTTCCCACAAGGACGGATATCCTTCCAATTCAGCCATAGACTCCTTCACTAAAGCTTGAAGTTTCAGGTCGGAAGGACCACCCACCTGCCAAGAGTCCTTCCACTTGGATTGAAGAAAAAGAACTTTCCCATACAACTTTTGAAAGTTGTTCAAAAGAACCTCCAAGGCAATCAGCATCTGTGCTCGATCAGCAATCGACCTATCCTGAGAAGACGGATCTAAACCTTGAGTGACTCTCCAATTATTATGAAGAGATCTCGATCCTTGCGTCAAAAGTCTTGATGGTGGCAAAACAAAGTTAAAGAGTTATTATGACGACAAAAGACAATTTTTCT
>CAZFSX010000009.1:18067-21451 GCA_964522115.1 uncultured Pseudobdellovibrionaceae bacterium
TGGCAAAACAAAGTTAACAACTCCAAAATGAACTTCGCCAAAAGGACGGACTTGACCTTGAATCATCTCGGTAAACATATCTGTGAATTTCGTCGATGACGTCTCTTTTCTAGCTTTCTTGTAAAAAAATCTGGAGGATGGTTTTTCTTTTTTATAAAAATTTTCTGGAGCTTTCAAAGACAAAATCTCTTTTTCAAATTCCTTTGTTTTCATCCATCTTAAACCATCAGCCCCTTGGCTGATCAAGTCCAAAACTTTTTGAAATTGATTCCGTAATTCTGAAGACTGGAAAGCAAGATCATTTTCCAATTTTGTTTTTTTCATTTGTAAATGGACATCTTCAAAAGATCGATACAAATCAGAAGAAGCATTCGTCAAAGCGCGTGCCCCTTGATACATCTGCATCATCCCCACTTCCAGATCGATCAATTCTTTCAATAAATTCTTCGCTTGAAACATTCCACGTCCTGCAGCTGGCCAAAACATTTCATTCCAAGGAATGGGCTGAAACAAGAAAACAGGTTTTTGACTTTCTAACCATCGAAGACTTCTTAAATACATGGGATCAAAACGCAGATCTTTTTCCACAACCGACCAGGGAAGATGAATCTCCCAAGTCGCATTTGTTCGTGAAAAAAGATAGGTTTTCTCAAAAAGCTGGGTTGAATGTTCCGCAAGGTGAGGATCCAACGAAATCAACATCCGACTGCCACCCGCCCAATTGACCTCAGACAATGCTTTCGCCAATTGATTCAGAGGATGCACGCCTTCATGTGATAAATGAAAATGTGGCAAAGAATTTTTTGAACCAGAGATATCACTAGGAAAAAGCTTGAGCCATTGAACTCCACGAGATTTCAATTCCTTTTCCGCATAGGTAAGAACAATCTGCTCTTCCTGTTCCGACAAAATGGGAAAATCCCGCTTTTGATTCTGCCACTTTCGATACAACTCATAGGTTAAAAAATGATTTTCTTCGCTTCCTAAAAAAACATCCTGACAGGATATCGATTGAGCTCGTGCAACTCCACTTGCCATCAAAAGAATGAATCCTAAAATCATCTGCGCCGAAATCCACGCCAAGCATCGCCCCTTAGTCATCCGACCTCCCTCATCGAAGAAAATGCTGTTTCATCAATCATCAGCTCCCAAGTCAATCTCCAAGGCGACACAGAATGACAATTCGTGCTTGTCGCTTTCCAACTATGTTAAGATCCGTCACGGAGGTTTCACCTATGAAAAAGTCACTGCATCTTTGGATCAAATCGACCCTTGCTTGTTCTCTACTGATCATGAACGTCAGCTGCTCCACAGATCCTGTGAATGCAGGTGTTTCCGAAGCGGAAATCAATGCTGAAGCGGCAAAAGCGTACATGGAAGTGAAATCCAAATCGAAAATTTCACAAAATCAAAAATGGAATCAGATGGTGCAACGAGTGGCTCAAAGAATTGCACGTGCTTCAGGAGAAAATTTTCAATGGGAGGCCGTCCTGATTGAAAGCCCAGAACTGAATGCCTGGTGCATGCCCGGAGGTAAAATCGCCGTCTACACAGGCATTATGCCCGTTTTAAAAACCGAAGCGGCCCTTGCCGCAGTGATGGGGCACGAAGTGGCCCATGCAACCCTCCGCCACGGAATGAAGGGTTATGCCCGCGCCAAGCAAGAAAGCTACGCTGGATTGATCCTGGCCGGCGCAACCATCATCGGTGGAGAGCTGCTGTGCAAAACTCAAGAGTGCAAACAATGGACTCAAATCGGAGGCATGGCTGCAGGGTTTGGTCTGACTTTCTTAAGTCGTAAGTTTTCTCGTGAGGACGAATCCGCAGCCGATCAATCGGGTCAACTCTTGATGGCCCGAGCTGGCTATGATCCTGCTGAGTCGGTTCAGCTTTGGCAACGGATGAATGCCGCCAAACAAGGACAGGCGCCTCCTGAATTTATGTCCACTCACCCCAGCGATCAAACTCGTCAGCAAACTTTGAATGCTTGGCTGACAACCGCCAGGGAGGAGTATTCCAAAGCCCCTACAAAATATGGACTGGGTGAAGTCATTCGATAATTCAGGTATATAATATATTAATTTCTTAATTTTTCATTAAAAAATCATTATTTCGTAGACAAATACATTCAAAAAGCATACACGCTTGAAAAAAATTATTAATAACTTTTTCAAGGAGTTTAATATGAAACGAAACCTGATACTCGTCCTTCTTTCTACATTCGCCATTACTGTAAAAGCGGAAGAAACTCTCTACAATTGTCAAATGTATATGTATTTTCAAAACCAAAATGACTCTTCCAGACTTAATTTAACAGATACTATGTCTTCAAAGCACATTATCGACTTTTCAACGTTAAATTTCGGTGATCAGAATGAGAAATGGGAAGATCTCGGGAACAATCAATATAGATTCATAAGTGAAGAAAACGGCGTTAAAAATGTTAAGACATTTGACCGATCAACGTCTATTTATGAGGAAAAAACTTATCTTCGATCTTCCGGACTTTGGAATAAAAACGTTCATTATTGCAAAGAAGTCAGTCAAAGAGAATTTTTAGAAAGATAAACTTACCAAACTGACTACAAATGAAACGAGGTATTTTTTTAATTCTTTCTTTGTCAGTCTGCTTATCTTACGGACTTGATGCCGAGTTTTTGATTCAAAAACTCGGCACAAACTCAAGATCATTAGCCTTGCAAACGATTCAACTGCTTCCTGAAAAGCAACGCAATGGGATTGAAACTTATCTGCAATTGATTGGTGTACAAACATCATCTATCGATAACGTTGGCTTTAATAATTACAGTTCTTCCTTATTAACTAAAAATATCTGCTTTCAAAAAATGGCAGCACAGTTTTACAATGAAATTCGCCAGGAAGACCTTACTCGCATCTTACTAAAAAAAAATCCGGCGCTGCTTTTAAGACCATCTTTACAACATCAAAACTCTCTTTTAGATCTTGATGACGGATGGCTTTGGAAAAAAGCAATGAAAATAGCCCAAGGAAATTCTACGCTTGCCGTTCATTTAATCGGAGTTTGTGGACACGATGAATATTGGCAAATCAAGAATCCCATTTTCTTGAATACTCCTTTAACAAATGAAAATATAAATTCATGGGATGATGAATTCATTCATCAAAATTTTGAAAAGACTTGGAAACAATTATCCTTCTTTGAACAAAAACTTTTACCCATTCAACAACTTCAACGTATGATTAAATTTTATCAACTCAGTCAGAATGAAAAAAAATCAATGCTTTGCCCGACAGCAAATAGTTCTATGTACTATTCCAAAGCCTTAGACGTTGATATGGATATTTCATTCCAGCTCAAACAAAAAATTTTACAAATACAAGCCCCCTATGCTCCAATTTATG
>CAZFSX010000010.1:0-5801 GCA_964522115.1 uncultured Pseudobdellovibrionaceae bacterium
CTGTATTTATCAATTTTCATATGGATATCCATATCAGGGCTTTCATTGAAGCTTAGGTCTGTATTCGATTTTCCTTCCAATAGCAGCTCACCTTTGAGAGCAATGGGGAGTTGAGCCAAGTTTTTTAATTCGGCTAAGCTCAATTTTTTTGCGGTCAACTCAATCATGTGTTTTTCAATCCCAGCTTCTGATTTTCCGTTGGGGCGAATAGAAATTTCCACGTTGCCCTTGAGAAACCCTTGGATTCCAAGACTTCCTGCGATTTTCTTTTGAAGCAAAGATATAATTCCAGGTCGAAGTTCGACTTGATCTGCAGATATGGCAGGCATTTGAGCTGTTTCCACGCGAATGTTTTCGCTAATATGGATAGAAGGAGGAAAAATTCCAAATCCCATTTTTCGAAACTGCACAAAGACTTGATTATGGGTTAAAGAGGCGATTTGAGATGATGCAAGATCGCTCAGGTCTTCAAATGGAAATAATATAACAAGAAAAAAAAGAGTCGAAAGAAGTGCGAAGAAGACTTTGCCTCTTTGTAAATTGAGCCAACGAAAAAAAGCTTGGATCCAAGGAAAAATTTTCATTCGAACTCATCCTGTGAAGGTTTTTTTTGACCTGGAGTTGGTTTTTTATTGGATTTTTTAGATGGTTTTTCATCCTCTGGTGCCGCCATTTTGGGGGGCTCGGGAATTTTTAATGCGACCAATTTGTATTGTACATCAAAATATCTTGGATCAGATAATGAAGCCTGAACATCCAGATCTGTCATTTTTATGCTGGGTGAAAGGTTTTGAAACTTGAGACCTAGATCAGAAATCTGCCGAAGATTTAATTTTGCCAAGTGGATAGTTAGGGCTCCCGAACTCATGGCTGCACTGATCAGTTTTGAACTTGAGAGATCAGCCATATTTACACCTAATTTTTGCTCGGGTAAAAGTTGAGAAGCTGTTAATTCATTTTCAATTTGCATGCGTAGTTGTTCAACGTCAGGGGCTATGGGCAAAGGTGCTCCCTCTTGAACCTCTCTAGAGAGTCGTTGAACATCTCGGATCAATTCGCGTTTTTCAAAAAAAGAAGTCATATTGTCTTGGCTAACACTGTAGTAACTCCAGGGGATTGAAACAATAAAGAAAGCAACAATCAAACTTAAGGAAAGGATCAACAGTTTTTGATGGCGAGGAGTTAAATTTTCATAACGATCCTTCAATTCATTGTAAGCAGAACTTTCTTGAATTTTTTCCAATAAATCTTTGAGCTGCTGAAGAAGTTGTTCTTTCATGTCTTGAAAATTCATTTGACCACCTTATTCAAACCACGATCGACTCGTAATTGAAATGCAAAAGGGATTTTTCCATTCATCGCCGGAATGCTTGGGTTCACAGATTGAACTTTTCCGTCAATGGAAACACTTTTTAGGATATCTGAAAGTGTTTCAACGTCTTTCTGTGTATTCACATGACCTTCCACGCTGAGATCTTGGTCAGCAAGATGAAATTTCTTCACATCCAGTGGCAGTTGATTTTTGGAAGGCACAGCTTCGCTGACTTTTTTCAGTATATCCATGGCAGAATTAATTTGTGCCAAACTTGCCAGAGTTTTCATTTCTTTAATTCTTTTTGTTTGTTCAACTTTATATTTTTTCAACCCCGCTTCGTTCGCTGCTTTTTTACTTAGCTTTGCTACCGAAACCGCTTGGACCTTCATTACTTCTTGAGTTTTTTCTAATAAATTAGCAGACAAACTTTCTCGAATCATTCCGTAGACAAGAAAAATAGCAAGAGCAGCAGCAGTTGCTTGGATTGTTTTATTCCATTTGTCCCACATGCCTTTCCAGTACGCATTTTGCTTCGCAAATTCACCACGAAGAAAATTCACAGCTGGATTTCGTGGTTTACGTTGACCTTCAATGGCGTAAGCAAGAGCGGTGCTTAACGTTGCGTCTCGATCAGAAGTGCGTTCAAATTGTATGTGATGAAAATTGGAAAAGCTTGAAACACGATTGCATGCAATTTCTGTATGTTGAGTCAAGAAAGCTCCAAGGTTTTGTAGCTGACTAACTCCTCCGGTCAAATGAAGACTTTCAAATTCTCCTTGAAGATCTGATTTAAATTCTAAAAGAGTGATATTTAATTCACGAGTCAAGTCTTTCAGGCTGGCACTGATTGTATCTGAAAATGTAATCTGATCATGACTTGCTTTTTCTTTTGTTGGCAGCACAAAGCCTTTGGATCTTAATTCTTGAAGGGCTTCGATGTAAGGAATCTCGTACCGTTTTGCGATGGCTTCAGCAATATTTTTACCGCCCCATAACAAAGACCGTGAACCAATCAATCTTTGATTTTCAAAAACAGTGATCACTGTGTGCGTGTGACCAATATTCAAAACAGCTTGAAGACGTCGTAACTCCACATCCGAGGACTCATTTTCTGAGTTGATCGTTTTGACCGCTGGCTCTTGAGGGATGGGTTCGTTCCATTTTTCAAAAAGACTGGATATAGCAACACCTTCGCAGGTCAAAAGATCCATGGATAAATGGGATGAATTAAAACGGTCGATCATCGCTGACACTTGATATCGTGGTGTAGCACAAGCAAGAAGCTCTGCTTGAGATCCTAAATAGCGAACAACTTTGGCATCGAAAATGGCAGAATCTGAGGCGAAGGGAAGATCTTCTTCCAATTCAAAGGGAAGGCTTTTTTGAATTTTTAGGCGTTCATTAAACGGAAAAATTTTGTGACGAACACTGACTTTTTCTTGGCGAAGACCCATCACATATTGAGTTGGAGTTTCAGCATATCTTTCAGAAACTTCTCGGAGGAATTCAATGATTTCAATTTCGGAATCTGACCCAGGTGTTTGTGGTAAATTCTTTTCAAAGTATTGAACAACGCTAATGCCCTTGTTGCTGGAATTGACTTCCACAACTTTAATGCTGAAGGATCCAATATCTATGCCGACGGACCTCATGAGGATGCCTCCTACGCTGAAGATTCAAGCTGTCTTATCGCTCCTGCCAGTATACAATTTTTGGTCGGCCTTTAGGAAGAGTTTCGTTGTTTTTTGCAGGGGAGGTCCTGTCCGTGGGGTTTGATATTTGAGGAGTTGTTCCGCCTGGTCCAGTTTGAGTTGCAGGATTCTGTGGATTTTCCTTTTGCATGGATTCAGCAATTTTTCCAGCTGTAGAGCCTAGTTGATAGGTGATCACATTGATTTCACGCGTGCTTTTTGCAAAAGATCCGATGGAGCGTACACGAAAGTTCATGACAGAACTAAAGACCAGAGGAATTTGTTTTTCCTCTTCATTTGTAATTTTAGCACCTTGCTGGGCAAGAAATGAATAGAAGTCCTGGGCATCTTTAAATGGCCCACCTTTTTCAGAACTCTGCCTGCGCAATAGAACTTCGTCTGCTGCTTGTGAAGAAATACTAGGATGGATTGCCATAATCAATTCTTTGCTGGCTAAATTGGGATTCAGTCCCTTCATACCAAAGACCGTGATTCGTGGCTTCAGCAGTTGAAAAAAATCTTCTGTCATTCCAGCAACAAGTCGAACTTCATCCACAGATCGAAAATTTCGACTTGGTGGATAGCTGTCTTTTTCTTTGCGATCAGCATAAGCCGCTTTCTTATCCCGACCAGAAACACTTGTTGATTCAATACTAACCCAGTCAATCAGGTTGTCGACAATTTCTTGGAAGTTGGTATTTTCATGAGCCTTTGCCCATTCTTCATCATTTTGTTTTTTGGATTCAAAAATTCCTAACAGCTGTCTGGCTGTGGATTCACGCATCGATTTAGACGGCGAACCCAAATCATTGATGTCAATCTTTCCCCCCTCGTCTTCAATGGTCACCATATACTGACTATCCATAAAGCTATCTTTCAGCTTTGCCGTAAATAAATCTTTGTCCACGGCATTTAAGGCCTCTGCAGGAAGTGGCCATGCCCACGGAAAACTCCAGATCATATCTAAGGCTTGCATTTGGGATGGATTTTTTTTGAAATCTTCTGGAATCTTTGACAAAACCGTTTGATAAATTTTAATTCGAAGCAAAGCAATATCCAAACCACTTCTTGCCGCGTAATAGGCTTTGATTTTATGAATGGAATTCGCATGAATATTGTACTCTAAAGTTGTGTCACTCATCAGCTGGGTTGCAAAGTACATCATCATTCCCAAAGTCGCCATGGTCATCATCAATGCAAGACCCTTTTGATTTTTCTTTGATTTCGACATCATCTTTTGAAAAATCATCCGACAATTTTGAAAAAATCTAACGCAAAGGAGCTTGATCCACATTGTTGTTCCCTTCGGGATTGTTAGGAAAGTGAATTGGAAAGTAGGCGCGAAAAGTTTGCACGGTAGGTTCTTTTTTTCCTTTCGTTTGAATATTCACTTTTAATAGGACCTCAACGGCGTCTGGGATTCGATCTTTGGTAGGGTCTTGATTGGAAGCAAATTCAGGACGACCTTCAGTTTCATTGCTAACATAGTATCGAAACTTAAGTTCTTCGATATTTTCTAACAGTGCTATTTCAGCGCCACCTTTTGTCACATCTCCTTCGACTTCAGCAGATTCTCGTCGGTACAAGCAGCGGTTAAAGGATTTATCTTTGGAAATACTTTTACATGCATCTAAGCGATATCCAACTTTGACAAAATCAGCTTGCGCGATGTCTGCATATAGTCGCATGGAATTATTTGTCGTGAAGGATATTTCATTTTCTTTTCCGACAAAGTGAGTTGTTGGATCCACCCGATTCGGAGACTTTAATCGTAAAGCGATGGGGCTTGGTCCCGTGGGAGGCGGAGCTTGAGTCTGTTGGGGAATTGGTTGAGCCATTCCAGGAACTGCGGGGGGTACGCCTGATTGTGGGTTGGGATTTTGTGATGGAGTGCTGGATTTTTTCAGTTGTTTTTCGACTTCTTGTAAGAGTTCTTTTTCTAGATCACGATAGTGATAAATCAGATTGATATCTTTTTCCATCAATCGCAGGGTGTCTCTGATTTTCGATGTTTCATTCATCTTGTCGCCCAGCTTTTCTCGCATTCTTATTGAATTTCGAAGAGCTTGTGACGATGAAATTGAAATCACAATCATGATCGCAATCGAGATTAAAAGTTCAAGCAAACTCATTCCAGAAGAATTTTTCATCACATCCCACCTAAGTTAGGAATGGGGATTTCGCGCTGAAAATCCACAAGATAACTTGTGACAGAATATTCCATTTTCTTTTTGGAGTTTGTAGGTTTGTAGATAATGGTCAGTTTCATTTCTCGGATACTTTTCGAAAAATGATCGGTCAGTTGTCGCATGATCATCAAGCTCATTTGATCGGCTCCACCATCTTGCGAAGTCAGAGTGGCTGTCAGATCGGGGAGTTCCAGTTTTCTTGAATTCATTTTCCAACTGTAACCAGGATAGTCAGTTCCAAATTCTTCTTCTGAAGTTTCGTCTGGGACTTGATCCATATCCTTGTTGTTGTACTTTTGATCTAATTCTGACATTTTTCGTTCCATCAGAAGGGATACTTCAAAAGCTTTTTCAATCTTCGCCACTCGCTGTACAGAGGAACCCCAGGTTTGGGCCATTAAAGCAAGACCTGTTGCCATGATTCCGATGGCAATGATCGTTTCAAATAATGAAAAACCAGAATTATTCCATTTTATCATGGGCATCTTTCAAGTTGATAGCATGGTCTACTATCTCAGCTTGCCCTGTCAGTGGGTGAAAAATCAATGTCCAAGTATTTTTTTTAGAATCTGTAATTTGAAGGGCAGAAAATTCAACTAGACCTTC
>CAZFSX010000010.1:5811-20543 GCA_964522115.1 uncultured Pseudobdellovibrionaceae bacterium
AAAACTTTTCCCGTTTTAAAAGTATCTTTTAAAACTCCACTTTCAAAAGACGTGAAACTCATGCCCTGTGGAAGAGGGCGTTTCTTTTTTGTTAAATTGGTCGCTAAAGAAAAAGGGCTTTCCGATTTTTCATCCTGTTCAGAATCTGATTTTTTAGTATCCACTTTTTTGTCGATCTCGCCATTTTCTTTGATCGCTAAAGTGGGGCCAGTTGCAACCTCAGCCCAATAGCTTCCTTTTTCAGGGTCCATGTCGAAGACAAGACGGTACGTTTGGTTTTTAAGTCTGGCCTGAAGTCGAGCTTCGCGAACCAGGGATCCCAACTTCCTAGAGACAGATTTCAAATTATTATCGGTGGGCTTAAATAACTTCGGGGCAAAGTAGACAGCCATTAAGGCAAGTAATCCAAGAACAACCATCATCTCCAAAAGAGATAATCCATAAGGAGATGATAGTCTTTTCATTGAAGATCCCTTTCACTATTGCATGACATCGTCAGAAGAAATATCTGTGTCGTATCCAGTTCCGCCGTCGCGACCATCAGCTCCCAGGGATTTTAAAGTGAAAGTTGAAGAGTCTGATTCATAATGAAATGTGTTGTTCCATGCATCTTTTAAGCCCTTTTCGCTTTTGACGTAGGAATCTGGTCCCCAGCTGGAACATTCTGACGCATCTGGAGCTTTGATCAAAGATGTTAATTCTTTGGGAAATTTTCCGCAGTCCGAATAGTATTGATTTAAGGAAGAAACAATATTGACCATGATGGTTTTTGTTTCAGAAATCTTTGCTTTCTTTTGGTTGGTCATGACATTTTTCATGACGGTCGTTCCAATGAAAGCAATGATGGCTAAAACAATCAAGATCTCCATCAAAGACATCCCTTTTTCTGATTTGACTGTGGTGTTCAGAGTTTTAAAAAAATTTTTCATAGATTCTCCTTTATTCAGAAGGTGGAAGTATATCCCTACTGAATGTTGTTTGTCATCTCCATCATCGGAACCATGACAGAGAACACAATGGTACCAATCGCTAAGCCCATAATCAATAAAACGACAGGGCCGATCATGGCGGTCAATCCATCAATTTTGTTCTTCACTTGGAAGTCGTAGGCATCTGAAACTTGCGTCAGCATATTTTCCAGCTCGCCTGTTTTTTCACCAATCGTCACCATGTGAATCACAATCGGAGGAAATTGACCTGATTTTTTAAGTGGTCCAGCAATGGATTCACCCTCGCTGATATTGCTTCTGGCGTCATCGACGGCTTTTGCAATCACTGCATTATCTACAACATTGCGTACAATTTGCATCGCAGCCAACATAGGGACGCCACCCGTTAGCAGGGTTGACAGTGTGCGAGTAAATCGTGCAACAGCCACCATCCGTGTGATTTCACCAAAAATTGGCATACGAAGAGAAATCGCATCCCACTGAGGACGACCCTGCGGTGATTTTTTCCAATTGCTGAATAAAAATGAAAGGGTAAAACCAGCACCTAAAAGAATGTACCAATAATTTACAAGAATGCCACTGATATCAAAAATCACACTGGAGTACCAAGGAAGGACAAAGTCCGGATTGCTTTCAAAAATGGTGGTCATTTTGGGCAGGACGTAAACAAACAAAAATCCCATCAAACCAATCGCGGCAATGATCATAATTACTGGATAAGTCATGGCGCTTTTCAATCGTTCTTGCAGTGCGAATTGGGCCTCTGCGAACTCGGCTAAACGCACCAAAATCATATCTAAGGTTCCTGACATTTCTCCTGCTTCCACCATGGATACAAAAATATTGCTATAGATATTGGGATATTTTGCTAAAGCTTTATGTAAAGAGGCTCCTTCATTGACCATGTTTTTACAATCAGCTAAGGATTCCGCTAAAACAGGGTTGTCAACCTGTTCACTGATGGCACCTAAGGCATCCACAAGGGGAATATTGGCTTTGATCAAAGTAGCTAATTGGCGTGTCATCAACGAGATATCTTTCACGCTGACAGTTTTTGTCGCCACTGTTTTGGATTTTAATTTGTTGGAGTCTTGCTTTTTTTTATCTTTGATATCGACAACAAAAATACCATCTTTTTTTAAACGAGCACGGGCAGCACGAAGGTTTTCCGAGTCAACAACTCCCTTTGTATTACGTCCATCTTTTGTCAGTCCTCGATATTCAAAAATTGGCATGACTTATCCTAAAGGTCGACTTGGGTATTTGACAAGAGTTCTTCAATCGTTGTGATTCCAGTTAAGACTTTTGAAATTCCATGGTCCCGAAATGTTTTCATTCCGTTTTGAACGGCTAGCTTTTTGATCGAATTTCCGTCTTTACGTTGCATAATTAAAGATCGAATTTCATCATTGACGACAAGAAGCTCCTGAATCAAGGTTCGGCCCAAATAACCTTTTTGATTGCAGTGATTGCATCCCATGGCCTTGCAGATATGCCCTTTTTTAGCTTGAGCGCGAGTGATACCTAACATGGATAATTCATAATCCGTAGCTTCATGAGGGGCCTTGCAGTGGGGACAAAGAACACGAACAAGACGTTGAGCAATCACTCCTAAAATGGAAGTTGCGATCAAGAAGGGTTCAGCACCAATATCGATCAGGCGTGGAAATGCTCCAGCAGAGTCATTGGTATGCAGTGTGCTTAAAACCAAGTGACCTGTTAAGGAAGCATTGATAGTTAATTCGGCCGTTTCTAAATCGCGAATTTCACCGATCATCACCACATCAGGATCTTGACGAAGGATGGCTCGAAGACCGGCGGCGAAGGTCAGTCCAATTTTTGAGTTCACTTGGATTTGACCTAATCCATGAATACGTTGTTCGACGGGATCTTCAACCGTAATGATGTTCACATCCACAGAATTCAACCGAGACAAACAAGCATATAAGGTTGTTGATTTACCACTTCCTGTGGGTCCAGTGACAAGGAGAATACCGTAAGTTCGAGAAATCAGATCATCAATCTGTTTCATGCTTTCATCACTGAAGCCTAGCTGCTCCAACTCAAGAACCACATTGCTACGATCTTGCAAACGCATCACAATACGTTCACCAAAAGCAGTCGGGACGGAGTTGACACGAATATCAATATCTTTTCCTCCCAGCTTAATGGGGATGCGTCCATCCTGGGGTAAACGTTTTTCAGCAATGTTTAAATTGGCCATCACTTTGATCCTGGACGTGATCGCATTTTGCAGTTTTTTGGGAGGTCGAAAAATATCAAACAAAATACCATCGATGCGAAAGCGTACGACCATATCTTTTTCATAAGGTTCTATATGAATATCGCTGGCTTTTTCCTTGACAGCTCTGAACAGTAAAGAGTTCACCAGTTTGATCACTGGAGCATCGTCTTCGCCCGCCTCAAGCAAGTCGATAATTGGATCATCTAGATCATACTCTTCATTTTCGATATCATCCAAGCCAGCCAAATTGGCCGTACTTTTTTCATAGACGCGGTTGATGGCATCCTGCAATTTAGGCGAAGTTGTCATCAGAGGTTTCACTCTTTTTCCAAACATCACTCGTAAATCGTCCATGGATCTAAAATTTAATGGATTGCTTGTCAGGGCCACGACATGATCGTTTTCTTCTTTGAAAGGAAGAATTCCAAATTGTTTTGCGTAATTGATAGGAAGGTCTCGTATCAAATCCGATGGAATATCATTCACAGGAATGTCTTTTAAAAAATCTAAGCCCATTTCTTTGCAAAGATCTTGAACTAAATCATCGGCAGAAGAAAATTCACGTCGATCCAAAGCTTCACCCACACTAAGAAATCCATTCGTCGCAGGCGTACGAAGGACTGATCGCAATTGATCTTGATTCATGGATGTGCTTTTCAAAAGAAGCGTTTGGATATCTGTGGCTGCCATAGTTGTTAATTCACCTCTGTCGATTCGTTATTGCTCTTCATAGGAATCTCATCCTCTTTGGGGAAGGACAAGTTTGTTTTATCAGAACTTTCCGAGTTTTTATCTTCTTTTTTCAGTTCCTTTTTACGTTTGATGGGTTGGTCTAAATCAGATTCTGCATTCATATTATTCACAGCTGCTTTTTTCTGTAACTTATCCACAACTGCGCCAAAGGGATCGCGACCACCTGCAGATTTTGCATACTCGATACGCTCATCCACAATGCGACCCATGGTTTCGATTTTATCTTCAGCCGATCGTACAATCTTCGGAGTCAGGAATACCATCAAATTCACTTTATTTTTTGTGGTGCTTCGAGATTTAAACAACCATCCTAAGATGGGAATATCACCTAATAAAGGAACCTTGTTCACTTCCTCTGATTCTTCATCTTTGATCAGACCTCCAAGGATGGCAGTTTCTCCATCGTTGACGACGATGTTTGTTTTAATTTTTCTAGTGGATAAGGGGACGGCTTTTCCTTTTAATCCCTCGGGGATTGAAACCGTTGTCATTTGCTTGATACTTTGATTGATATCCATTCGAATAGTTTTCGATGTAGGACTGATGAATGGCTTTAAAGTCAAACTGATGGTGGCATCATCAAAGTCAATGGATTCCGAAGTAATACCATTGGTCGTTTGAGATTTCACACCGATGGGAACTTTTGTACCCACTTCGATCAGTGCTTCTTGATTATCCATGGCCATAATTTTAGGTTCAGATAAAAGATTGGCTTTGTTGTTGGATTTTAAAAAGTTAATAAAACCTAAAAGATTTGGTATTTTGACTGGAGATCCGTTAGGGCCAGTGATGGTGATTGCGTTGTTAGGGTTCGTGTCACCAAAGGAAAGAATAGTTCCTTTTCCTGCCGTAGGACTTAGAACAGTTGATAGATCACCAAGCCCATTAAATCCAGACCGTGCGATACCATTTTCTCCTGCGTATTTCATATATCCAACTTTATAATCGCTGGAGTCAGATAAATTCATTTCCATGATGTAGCCTTCAACGAAGACCTGATCGCGAGCAATATCAATACGTTTCAGTAGATTCAAAACAACTTCATAATCCTGGCGACTGGCAACAATGATTAAAGAGTTCGTGCCTTTATCTGCACTGATCTTGACATCACCACCAAAAATTTCTTGCTGACCTGTTGTTGCTGCTTGTGGAGTTTGGGATGGATATCCGCCAAAACTTGGGAAGGGCTGCATTTGATTCCCGGTTGCAGGTTTCTGAGCTGTTTCTTTTGCCACACCATTGATTGTTTGAGCAATCTTTTCAGCTTCACCATGGCGAACATAATAAACATAGACGCCCCCATTTTCATCAGGAGGTAGTCGAAAATCCAATTGAGCAATTAATTTTTTGATACGAGCAATCCCAGCCTTATTTCCAACCACGATCAAACTGTTGGTGCGATCATCGGGAATTACCATAAAGTAAGCACTGCCTTTTTGTCCTGCAGTTCCTTGAGAATTATATCTAGGAACGCCTGCAGAAAAAGCCCCAGCACCAGAGTTTCTCGAGTTTCCACTTCCTTTGTTCACAATTTTGTCAACAAGGTCGGCCAAGTCTTTGGCGCGAGCATAGTTGATATGAATCAACTCCATTTGATCTTCAAAGCCTGGAACATCCAACTGAGCAATAATTTTCATGACACGTTCGATACTGGAACCCCAATCTGTCATGATTAAAGAATTGGTTTGTTTGTATATATTCAACTCACCCTTCGGAGAGGCTAAGTTTTTTAAATCACTTTGAACATTTTCTGCAGAAATATGTTTTAAATGAATAATCCGCGTGATCAGTTGATCAGAATTCGGATAGTAATTCCCAGAAAAAGTTTCAATATTGTCTTTGGCTGCATCTCGAACTTGGCGAATTTTATAAAAACCGCCACTGGGGACAATGGCCAATCCATTGATGGCTAAAGCTGAAAGGAATGCTTTGTAAGCTTCCGCGACAGTGATTTTGCTAGGGGCAATGATGGTGATTTTTCCACGAACATTGTTATCAAGGATAAAGTTTTTTCCAGTTAATTCACTGATGGCTTTCACGACATCTTGGATATCGGCATTGGGAAAATCAAAGGATTCGATGGTTTCAGGGTAATTTTCGTTGGTGATATCTTCAATGTTGGCTTTCGCCATTTTGTCTTGTTTGTTTTTAGAAAGAACACCTGATTTTCCAGAAGAACTGCTTCCGCTGGATCCAAATCCACTGGCACCACCAAAAGAATCATTCGGATTGAAGCGACCACCACCAGGATTGGAAGGATTGTTACCACTTGATTCATTCAGGATTTGATCAATCGGTGGAAGGTCATCAAACTGCGCCAAAACTGGTTGGAAGCCTATCATTGTCGAGGCCATGACAGCCAGTGGGGTTTTTATTTTTTTCATGTCCACATCCTTGTGTTCATCATCAAATTAATTAATATCGTAAGAAGAACTTTTATCGCGTCCATCGCGTTCAAATTTTAAAGAAATTTGATTTGCGTTCTTCAAAGCTTGAAAAAGTTCTAAGGCTTTCTGAGGGCTGTCAACAGGTTCTCCGTTCACTTCCTTCAGGCAATCTCCATTTTGCAGACCGATGTGTGTGAAAATGGCTCCAGGCTGCATGCCCACCATGCGGTAGCAAATAATATTTCCCTGGGCATCTTTGACAGGAATGGTCGCTGCTTGCTGCAGAAGAGAGTTTAAATCCGAAAAATATTTTTGCAACTCCGCACGTTTGATCGAATATTTTCCATCTCCAACTTGTTTAATGTCCACGGCGGCCTGGGCTGCAAGTTTGGAAGCTTTCAAGGGGCTTCCTGCGTTGAAGTTCAATTTTGCGTTGGCCTCTTTCATTTCAAGGTATTCTAATTGGCCGCTGTTGCTATTGCGAAGAATGACTTTGCCACGTTCTATTTTTATAACGGTGGCCATTCCCTCTAAACTTTTATTTGCTGTGATGGCAATCACAGTATTTTTTGTTTTTAATTGGATATTGGCAATGGATTTAAAAGGGTTGGAGTGCACGATTGTACCAACTAATGAAATAGGAAGTTGTGTTGGGACAGGAGGTGCATCTTTGGCGGGTCCTTTTTTATCTGCGACTGCAGTTAAGGCTTCAGGAATGATCCCATCCATGGAAAAAATATTCCGACTGGTGATGGCGGAGTACTGACTTCGAAGAGCATAAGTTGGAGCTGTGATGTTTTTTTGCATGGCCGGTGGGGCGTTCTTTGGAATCATCAGATCACGAAAATTTAAAATGATCAGATCCGCCATGGTATAGCCAAGAAATAAAAGAAGAGCATAGGGATAATATTTTTCAAAAGCAGGACGCTGTTGGGAAGATTTTTTATCAAATGCTCCCAAAAATTTTTGCGCCAGCCACGATGTTTTATCTTTCAGTTGACTCACAGTTGCCCCTCGTCCAATGCACAGTCTTTAATGTAACAAAGTCCAAGGTGCAGGAGTAATTGTTTTTAACGAACCAAGCTTTGGTCTATTGCTGACTTGGTCGCAAGTGAACGAAGCTCGCGACAAAAGTCGTGCACGCTTTCCGCTGTCGTCGTCCAATTCATCATCAAACGACAAAGAAAAGTTTCTTCATCCCAGACATAAAAGAAGTGCCTCGACCGAAGGACTTTGATCCAGGGCTGGGGAAGTTGCAGAAAGACAGCATTGCTTTGCACAGGGTAGGGGATATGAAGTCCAGGAATTTTTTGAAGCTCCTGATGTAAGAGTTGGGCCATGGAGCAGGAGTGTTCGGCGATTTCTTTCCATAAATCATCTTGAAGATAGGCTTGCAACTGAGCCGCAATATAACGTGTTTTCGAAGGTAAATTCATAAATTGTTTGCGAAAAAATTTGATCGGATACAGATCAGGTGCTTGGAATACAACCACGGTTTCACCAAACATCCATCCATTTTTTGTTCCACCGAAGGAAAGGATGTCGCAGGGAATCTGTTGGAAAAAATCGGCGGCAGAAATTTGAAGGTGGTGCAAGGCATTGGCAAAACGGGCCCCATCGATATGAATCCATAATTGATGAGCTCGTGCAAAACTTGTTAATTCTTTCAGTTCTTCCAAGGAATAGCAGGTCCCAAGTTCTGTGGGCACTGTCAGGCTGAGAACTTTGGGTTGTGCATAGTGCTGATCTCCAAGTCGTTGCAGATATTTTTGAAGACTTCTGACTTGAAGTTTTCCATGGTGATCAGGAATAGGAATCAGTTTCACTTGTGCGACAGACTCGGGAGCAATGCCTTCGTCGTTCCAAAGATGACTGCTTTGACTGCAAAGGACGCTGTGAAAACCTTGAGTCAAAGATCTTAGGGCTAAAATATTTGCAGCTGTTCCATTGTAAACAAAGTAGGAAGACGCTTTTTTTCCCAACCACTGATTCAAAAGCTTTTGAGCTTCGGCGGTCAGGTCATCTGTTCCGTAGGAAGGAGCCAGTCCCTGATTGGCAGTTTGCAAAGCTGCCATGATCTTGGGATGGACCGGAGCATGATTGTCACTGCCAAAACTCATGAGGATCGCCCCGTTCTTGTGCTGATCTCGTGAAGAATCACGGCTGCCAATTTGCTGGTGCGAAAATCCATGTCATACAAAGGGTTGGCTTCGTAAATCCCAAGGCCACAAACTTTGGTTGCGTGGCACAGCCAATGGAAGATGGGTTCAAACTCATTCCATAAAATTCCATGGGGCCAACTTTGACTACAGCCAGGAGCAATCTCTTGAGAGAAGACATCCATATCGATGCTCAAAAAGCAGGGGCGAGTTTTTTCATGACCTGTTGGACTTTCTGGAAACAGAATTTCAGACAGTCGACTGATAAGAACTGGAGTGTTTCGAAAATCCTCTCGGGAAAAAACATGAGCACGTTTTTTGCGAAGGTAATCAAAGTGATCTTTTGAATTACAAACAGACTGCAAACCCATTTCTATGAACGTGCATTTTTCAGAGATGGGATTTTCCAGCATCTGGTAAAAAGGAGTTCCACTATGAGGTCCCTTCAGTGCCGTTGTTCGCACATCGGCATGGGCATCGAAGTTGACGATGATGGGATTCTGGTTTTCAAAGTGCTTTAGAAAAGAAATTGTATCGGCAGCAGCAAAGTCGTGTCCTCCGCCCAGGGCAATGATTTTGCCTGATTGTTGGTAAATGGGGATTTGAACTTCTTGGATTTGCTGTTGTTTTTCCTGAAGAGATTCCTGTTTCCATTGAAAGTCTCCCCAATCCATCAAAGTTTCTGGATGGTGTTTTTTTGTCGGAGTCATTTTGTAAAACTGGCGTCGAATATGTTCCGGGGCAAGGCTACTTCCGGTGCGACCTCCGTTGATAAAAATGCCTTGATCGTCGGGATACCCCATCACAATAAACTTATTTTCCAGGCTGGCAGGTTTTGATTTCAGAAAGTAATCCCCTAATCGAGGATCCGCAGGATCATTTCTGGAGGAAAAAAAATTTTGTCGCAGTTGAAGGATGGGGGACATGGGTTTCTCCTGATTATTTGAGTTTTGCACTGATCGCATCGACGGCGATTTGAAATAGTTTTGCACCATGTGCTGCATTGGCCAACCGAGGATCTGATCCCATGCGCCCGTCTTGAAAGGTTTTGCGGAATTCACTTGGGCTGAGTGGCCAAGGATATTCACTTGGGGTGTCAAAGTAAGTCCAATTCCTTTCTGTTTGGTAAGCATCAGGATGTGTGTGCATTGTCACAGAAAGTTCTCCACAGGTCGCATGAAATCCGTTTTTGTCTTGGAAGTGAATTTTTTCATAGGCCTGCACTTCGGGAAGATGCCACCAGTTATAAAGAGCAAACTGAGTCTTTTGATCGAAGGTCAGCATTTCAGAAAAACAGCTGGTGATCGGAGCAATATTTCCACCATGGCCATTGATCAAGGTGATGGATTCAAATCCATGACGAACAAAACTACTGCAAATTTCTTTCAAGACCTGAATGAAGGTTGTTGGTGTTAAACTGGCTGTGCCTGGAAAAGCCATATGATGAAGGGCCATTCCGTAAGGAAGAACAGGGGCCACCAAAGTTTCCGTTTGAACAGCTACAGCTTCTGCGATGGTTTTTGCCGTTAGAAAATCAACGCCAATGATTCCGTTGGGTCCATGTTGTTCTGTCGATCCCACAGGTAAGAGAATTGATTTTTTTTCAGTTAAGTATTTCTGTACATCTGGCCAAGCAAGTTCTTCAAGACGGTATTTTGATGCTTTCATAGACACCCCTTTTGAGTTGAAGATGGCATGGAATATTTTGATTGTAAACGGATGGAAGTCCGTGTTGCGCATCCAGGGATGGACTCTGACTTTATTTGTGATTATCTCTGTGGATGAGTGAAAAAAATCTTGCCAACAGGGCAAGCTCATAGCAGAGATGTGCCAGAGGTATTTCAATGACGACGTTCGAGGATAGAATTTCGGTTTTACAACAGCTGGGTGTGCGTGAAGAATTTTTGCCTAGATTGAAAAAATATGTGCATTTTTTGTGGGAATCCAACGAAGATTTAAATCTGATCAGTCGTCAGATGAGTTTTCAAGACTTGTTGGATAATCATGTGATTGACTGTTTGTTGCCCTTGTCTGCATTTCCAAAAAGTATAAAAAATGTTGCTGATTTTGGATCTGGCGGAGGCTTGCCCGCCGTGATTTATGCAATTTTATTTCCTGAAGTTCAGTTTCATTTGTATGAGAAAAGTGCAAAAAAACAGCAGTTTTTGCAGCAATGCCAGGCTTTTGCTTCCAATATGCATATTCACGCTGAAATTCCCAAGGAACTTCCCGCGATCGATCTGTTGATGGCCCGTGGTTTTAAGCCCATCGATGTTATTTTGGATATGAGTCGCGCCTATGTCCAAAAGTCAGGACGGTATTTTCTTTTGAAAGCCCGCCGTGAAAAAATCCAGGAAGAATTAGATTTGGCAGGGAAAAAATTCAAATCCCTCAAGGTGCAGATTGTTCCTTTGAAGTCACCGGTGCTTGAAGTGGAACGGCATCTGGTTCTGATTGGTTTTTAGGATTCTTCTTTTTTTACATGAAATGATATTACCTATGGAGTTTTCGTAGAAACTCCGTTATATGACCAACTTATTATTTGTCTAGATGGCGAATCTTTTCTGAAGGAGTTCTTGATGTTATTGTCATTTTCTATTCTTCCATGGAGAATCTTTGTTGTTTTCAGTTTGCTTGTGTTTTCCTTGGTGGAAGTCAGGGCTGCCGCAGATTCTTGTCAGGGGATTTTTCAGGGAGTATATCTTCCCGCAAAGGATTTGGAATTGGAAGATGGGGCTGTGTTAAGGCTGCCTGTTTTTGTAGGCTCTGGTCATATTGCAAAGACTATGATTCTACGTAATCAACAGCAATTGCACAAAGAACTATCTGTTTTGAATGTGGATCTGCAAATTGTGGAACCAAGGAAGGTGGATCCTCTTTTTTCAAGGGCTTCTTCTTTAAAACTCGTGATGTCGGGTAAAAGTAAGCATTTATACCGAGCTTTAAGGTACTTGCAAAATTCTCAGATTTTAAAAAAGGAAGAATTTGTTGAAGCTAGAGAACGACTTTTGGAAAATCAGCTGAGTCCTGCGGGCGCCAAGAATTTGAGAAATTATCTGGCCTTGGAAAAGTATGATGAAAAAATTCATGAACTTATCACGGGCATTATTTTTGAAGAGCATTTTATGACTCCCTTTTCTTTTTTGATCTTTGTTTCTGTTTATTTTCCAGAATCTCGAGAAGAAGGCGTTCGGCAGGTTGGTGAAGCATATTTTGCGGGTTCTTATGATGGAATTAAAATTGAAAAAGAAACATCTGGAGGTCGTATCCGAGCGACGGGGAGGCATACCTTGCTGTATCGTTTTTTGAAGACCTTGGAATTCAAAGACAAAATTTCTTTGTCTGAATATTCAGCAGCAATGCAAGAACTTCTTAAGCGAGTTGCTGAAGATGTGGAGATTATTCCCGAAGATCAGAACTCCAAAAAATAAGTGATTTACTTCACCGACGAATTTTCAAAGATTTTGCTGGTAGAAGAATAGTGGATGCAGGTGATGGATGGATTCCATTGGGTTTCTTCTCCGTTATAAATCAAATAAGAATGAGCATCCAGGGAAGTGGTTTTTTGAAAAAACTCTAAGCCCTTAAATTGATCTTTGGATAAAGTAGAGCTTGTCTTGATTTCGATGGGGATCAATTGACGACCTTTTTGATAAATCAGGTCAACTTCATTGCCTCGTTGATCTCGATAAAAATAGAGATGATCGACTTTACCTTGATGATACTGACTTTTTAACGCTTCAATAATAACTAAATTTTCAAAGATTGCGCCCATAAGAGGATCTCTGCGGACTTGTTCTTCTGTCTCAATTCCGAGAAGAAATGCAAGGAGTCCCACATCCATAAAATAGTATTTCGAACTTTTGATTTGTCTTTTTCCAATATTTTCAAAGTAGGGATTGAGTCGATAGAGAATAAATGAAGCTTCAAGTAAAGACAGCCAGTTTTTTATTGTTTTAACATCAACGCCAATGTCATTACTTATGGATGCGTAGTTGATAAGTTGACCAACTCGTCCAGCCATGAGTTTTAAAAATTTTTCGAACGAAGTGACTTCGCGTAAATTCATTATTTGTCGAACATCACGTTCAACGTAGGTTTGATAATAGTTAGAGTAAGCAGTTTGTGGTCGTTGCTTTTGATCATAAATACGCGGCAAAAATCCATGAATGACGTAAGTTGCAAAGTTGCTCCAGGAAATTCCAGCCTCTTGGAGTTCAGAAATTGAAAACGGAAGAAGGTGTAAAAGAGCAGTGCGACCAGCTAAAGATTGAGTGATATTCTGTCTTAATTCAAGTTGATGAGACCCCGTGAGAACATATTGTCCATTGAGTTTTTTTTTATCACTCAAAACTTGGATGTAACTTAACAGATCGGGGACTCTTTGAATTTCATCAAAAATAACGGGCCCTGAAAATTGTTGAAGGAAATATTTTGGATCAGCTTCCGCTTGTAAGCGGATTTCTGGTGATTCTAGGTTGCAGTAGTGAAATGAAGGAAAAGTCATTTTTGCCAGCGTTGTTTTTCCAGATTGTCGCGGACCTAAGATCGTGACAACCGGGTATTCACCCATCAGTTGTAAAAGTTCCTTTTGAAGATGTCGTTGGATCATTTCAATTCCTATGTTGAGTGGGGATGGGATATGCCTTTTAGACTATCATGTGGGGAAATAGGTAGTCAACTCCCTGTTTCCCCACATGATAGTCTAAATAACCGATTTTATTAAATATTTTATATAAAAAATAATTTATAAGCGCTCATAAGAAGGGTTTTCTAGAAAAAACAGTCAGAGTTACCGACGAAGCTTCGAAGATTTTGCTGGTAGAAGCAAAATGGATGGATTTCTTTCGGCAAGAATAGAGGTTCTATTTGAGTACGTTGTTTGTTTGTAGTCATCACTCTTTCTTATTTCGGGTTGAACAGCAAGACTTTAAGACTAAATAAATACACGTCATCGAAGATGGTTTTGATTTCACTTTAAGGTTCAAATTCTTCTTTGTCTTCTGCTTTTTTTCCATTGGATTTTTTGATTTCCGTCATGGGATGGACACGTTCTTTGTAGTCAGGCATCAACTTTCCTCGGTGACACATGAAACAGTCCGCTTTGGGCTTGCCATTTTTTCCATCAAAGCCTTGGTCAATCAGAACTTGAGTGATCTTCATGTGCTCCAATGAAATCGGATAAAGTGGTTTCTTCGAAGATTTGTAGTTGCGTGTATCATGGCAGCTGGCGCAGGTGACTCCCAATTGACGTGAAAGAATTTGCATCTGTTCACGCACCTCTTTTTCTTTGCGTAAAATGTCTTCAGGTGTTTCCGCTTGAACATTCTGTAGAAATAGAAAACTCATGGCCCACAGCACAGCTAAGACAATAAGTGTACGGGTTTTGCGATCAATGGATGGACAAGTATTTCTCATGATGCAGATTCTCCTTCGCCAGATCCTGATGAGTATGAGGAACGTGTTTGACGTGCGATGGATTCAAAGGCCACGTCGTAGAATTTTTTTGCTTCGGGATCGATATTTTGTGTCAATTGAGCATGAACTTCTTGGACCTTTTGGAAGGAAGATCCTGCCGGTATCCCCAAGACTTCATAGGCATCCCAGGCCATAGCATTGTACATAAACATCACGTTCAGAGATCGTTCTGCGTTGGGGCCTTGGGCGGATTCATTGGCAAAGCCATAGTTTGTACTTTGTGCTTTGGGTCGGTATTTCCTGGAGGTATTTTGAAAATCATGGGAGGTCGAAGATGCTTGTGCCGTTTTTTCAGACAGGTGGTGTGATGCATCTTTGTGCAGATCCTGCTTCATTTTCAGCAATGTGGACCTGCCGCCTTCGTTTTTGCGAATGCGGTAAAACAGAATGAAAAAAAAGAAGCTGAGCCCACCAACGGCCCACCAAACATATTGCTGCAACATCTCAAGTCTATTATTCGCGGGCTAGGGCTGCTAATCAATAGCTCCTAACCTAGGAGAATTCAGATATGGCCCATGGTCCAACTTCCAACAACCCCTTTGATCAGCAAAAGTCCATCCCCGGTGTAAAGACGATCCTCGCCGTAAGTTCAGGGAAGGGCGGTGTGGGTAAAAGTACTGTCAGCACAAATTTAGCTTTAGCCCTAGGAAAGAAGCTGAAAGTTGGTCTTCTGGATGCCGATGTGTATGGTCCCAGCATCCCTCGTATGATGGGAAGCTTGAATCAAAAACCAGGCATCAATGAACAGCAAAGACTTCAA
>CAZFSX010000011.1:0-20502 GCA_964522115.1 uncultured Pseudobdellovibrionaceae bacterium
CTTCATAACAACCAGCAAGCGAATCAAATTGAAAAATTAAAAAAGGCTCTTGAAAAGCAACACATTCCAACGATTTGGTCTTCTTCCAGTGCGCGTTTGTCCAAATATCATACAACTTCGCCGGAAGATCGTTCCTCTTTGATTTATGTTGTGGACTCTTACGATAGGTGGAACCCTCCGCAACCGATCAACCAATCGACACAAATCTTTGAAAAGTATGAAGGTACACGTATCATTGATCGACTGTATGTCTCGTCTGAAAATTTAGAAAAGGGCCTTCAGATTTTAGACAATCATGCCGAATTATAAAGAACAAGGAGACCACTGGCCATGAAGAAATTATTCTACGACTACCGCATTCTTGCTGCTGCTCTTTTAGCTATCATCGCATTTTTAACTTCTTCTAAGTCCGTTTCTCAAGGACACTCTCCTTCCTCAAATTCTGCTTCGAAGTTTACTGGATCTTTTTCAAGTCAGGCTCAGCAACCCAACGCTGAATAAGATCCTCAAAGGTTTTCTTCTTAAATGGCTTGCTTATAAAATCATCCATACCAGCCTCTAAACACTGCTGCTTGTATTCATCAAAGGCATGGGCCGTAATGGCGACGACAGGCGTATGTTTGCCATCCAACATTTCTATTTCTCTCATTTTTTTCGTTGCTGTCAGTCCATCCATTTCTGGCATTTGAACATCCATCAGAACAATATCATATTCTCCAGATTGATAGGCCTTCAATGCATCGACACCTGTATTGGCCACAGTTATCTTACATCCCATTTGCTCTAAAATTGCCATCGCAATTTTTAGATTCATCTCATTATCATCCGCCAACAAGACTCGTGCCGAATGCAAGGTTCGACGTGGGTCATTGGTGTTGACTTCCTCCATAGGAATCAATTCCGTGGCTTTGACTTTATCCGTGGCTTTCAATAGTGGAATCTCAAACCAAAACTGACTTCCAATACCCTCGATACTATCAACCCCCATGCTTCCATTCATCAACTCGACAAGATTTTTTGAAATTGTTAAACCCAGTCCAGTTCCTCCGTATTTTTTTGTGATCGTTCCATTCGCTTGAGTAAAGCTGTCAAATACTCGCTTTTGGACTTCTGTCGACATACCGATCCCTGTATCTTTCACGCAAATTTGCATGGTAGGAATCACATCCTCATCATATTTCGTATTCACCGTCACAGCGATACTACCTTGCGAAGTAAATTTAATTGCATTTGATATCAAATTGGACAGAATTTGTCTTACCCGTGTTTCGTCTATCAATACACGATCTGGAACTTTGTCAGAGACCTGCCATTTGAGTAAAATTCCCTTTTCGTCCGCTTTCGCCTTAAAAAGATTCACCACATCATCAATGGCTTGCCTCATATCTCCCTCTTGATACTCAATGCTGACTTTCCCTGCCTCTATTTTAGAAAAGTCTAAAATATCATTGATAATCTCAAGCAAGGTATCAGCACTTCGGCGAATCACGGAAAGATAATCTTTTTGTTCTTTATTCATCGAAGTTTCCGCAAGGATATCTGACATCGCAATCAAACCATTCATGGGAGTTCGAATTTCATGACTCATATTTGCTAAAAATTCACTTTTGATTCGACTAGCTTCTCTGGCTGCTTCGGCTAGTTTCTTTTCACGATTCAAATTTTCTACCATGGCAAAATTTGAGTTTGCCAGCTCTACTTCGGCCCTTCGTCGATCGGATATTTCTTTACGTATTGAATACATCATTTTATTAAAACTTCTAGCAACATCATCAAATTCCTGAATCCCACAGGGAAGAATCGATGATGAACTATCGTTTTCTGCTGCCCTATTTGCCGCCTTAATAATTTCCAAAAGAGGTTGACTGACAGCATCGGCAACACGGCGATTTCTAACTTTCAAAATATGGTAAACCATGACATTGACCGAGAGAATCAGCGCCGTGCCAATCACAGCCATCACTTGCAGAACACTTTCAAAGTCAGGGATATGAGCTCGATTGTGAAACATCACCATCACAGTCACAAATCCAAGCACAACCAAGACAGCCTTCACAGCGAAAGGAAAAATGGTTGAACGCTCAAACTCTGCATCCAAAAGTTGATGCAAACTTTGAGATTGTTCAATCACCTTTGTCTTATTTTTCATAAATCCTCCGCTTTTTTGGGCATCAATGTTTTGCAAAAGACGCGTATTCTTTGCAGCTCGCCTTCTCGAAGTCCCACAAATGAAGCTTTCACTCGATACATTTTTTCTTTTAAAACTGACTTCAGAACTCGCACATTCACCGAAGGGATATTTAATTCTTTCAAAAGATCCAGCTGTAAAATTAAATCCGTTTGAGCCGGAATATTTGCAAAAGATTCAAACTCAATTCCCATTTCACTGATGGCAGTAATTCTTCCATCTAATACAAATTTGCATGAATTATTTGTATGATCTGCGGGAACCGCATATTCATACCAATCCATCTTTGCTTCAATGACTCTTGCAATTTTTGATTCAAAAATCTGAGGATCCAATGGCTTAATAATGTAATCTGATGCCCCATTTGAAATAGCAATCCGAATATCCCTCACATCATTTCTTCCACTCATAATCATCACAGGAAGTTTTTGTGTTTTTGGATTTCCACGAACTCTTTTTAAAAACTCCATTCCACTCAATTGCGGCATTTGCCAATCAGCCACTACAAAATCTGTCTTCTGTTTGTCCAACTGCTCCAAAGCCTCAAAAGCACTTCTTGTCAGGATCGGATTGTATCCCTTTTTTTCGATCAAAAACTTTGCGATCAGTAGATCACTTTCATTGTCATCAACCACCAAGATATTGCGCATACGTTCCTCCTTTCTTGGGGTTGAGGGATCCTAGAATAACAATCCTTGCTCTGACAGAAGAATAGTAAGGATTGAAGGTTAATGGCCAGAATCTAATTCTTCGTAGAGTTCTACCTTTGCTCCCTCGAATTGCTGATTTAGTTCAGCAACAGTATTTTCATAATCAAAATCCAAAGAATTCCTTGCTGCATTTTCCATTTTGGCACACAACTCAAACATTCTTTGTGCCCCAATATTTCCAGCACTTGACTTCAACGCATGTGCAGCTTCTTTCACTGAGTTCAAATCCCTACGTTCAATTCCTTGCCTGATCAATTGAAGCTTTTTCAGTGACGATTCTGTAAAAATTCTAACTAAGTCTTCTAACAATGGTTTTCCACATGTTCGTTCAAGATCACGAAGAGTTTCGATTTGGTCTCTATTTAAATAGCTCATACGCCCTTCTTTCTTACCAAAAGACCGACCACTTTTTGATTCATCTTAAGAAGCATCATCTATTCTTCTTAGCGTATCACCCAATGCTTTCATCATTTTGGGAATATTCATCTCTTTTGAAATGAAGGATTGCACCGTAAAATGACGGCATTGTGGTATATCCAAATCTTGAACATTATGGCCTGAATAAATCACGACAGGAATAATAAGGTCTCCTGAACCGGCAGTTGATTTCTTATCAATGATTCGATCACTGCTTAGCAGAACTTCTCTACCTCCAAGAATTGGCATCGACCAATCAAGAATAACCAAATCAAATTTTTGACTGACAAGATACGGTACGCAGTGATCTCCATCAAAAGCCATCGTCACATCACAATCCAAATGATCCAATATATATGTTGCCAGTTTCACACTTTCGACATTGTCGTCGACAACCAGAACTTTTTTTCTTCTGTGGAATTCTCTTCCCAGCGACATCACACCTTCTGTTCCCATAAATACCTCCTTACACACCATTCACTGTACACGACAAAGGTCGGTCTAGAATAAAGGCTCTAAAAATCTTTCTTCATATTTATTCAGAACAAGTGTTTCAACTTAAGACCTTATGTCTAGTTTTTCGCGAAGTTTCTCTAAACCCTTCAATCTTTCCAACTTCTTTCCGATGTGAAGAATGCTTGAAAATATCAGGAGGCTTTTGTGAAAGTATTAGTGATCGAGGATTCTCCTCAATTTCAAATGGTTGCCGAAACAGCGATTCAACCGGTCGCCCAAGTGATTAAAGCTCACAATCTTCGCGAAGCCCGTGAAGCTCTTAAAGAGCACAATCCCCAATTGATACTTCTTGATGTCTCATTACCAGACGGTGATGGATTTACATTTTGTACAGAAATCAAAAGCCTTAAACAATTTGCAAACACACCTGTCTTTTTTATGACAGGTCTGCAAGAAACAATGAGCAAAGTGATGGCCTTCAATATGGGTGCAGATGACTATATCACAAAACCCTTTGACCCTCTTGAACTTCGAGCTCGTGTCGAAGCTAAATTAAAAAAGGTCGCTTCTGACAAAAAGAATGAAGTTATCATGGGGCCTCTAAAAATTAGTTATTCAAAACAAACTGTCGAAATCAAAGATTCTTCAGATCAATGGCAAAGAGTTGACTTGACTCATACAGAATTCAAACTACTGATTTTATTTGTAGAACATCCTGAGGTTGTTTATTCACGCACACAAATTATTGATCATATCTGGGGTCAAGGCGTGAACATCATCGAGCGTAATGTCGATTCTCACGTGTCTGCTCTTCGTAAAAAAATACCTCCGGTCAATGATCTGATCCAATCCGTTCGAGGTCTTGGCTATAAATTTTATTATGATAAGAAAAAATTCGCAGCCTAAACAGGACTGCGAATTTTCTCAAATATCTTTACACTTAACTGACTGTCAAAACTTGCCCCGTCACTCCTGCCCCTTGAGTCGAAGCTAAAAAGGCAACCACGGACGTGATCCTATCTGCATCCGTCAACCTTAATTTTGGATCTAAACTTTTCATTTTTTCTTGGGCTTCTTTGATCGATGAACATTCAGGAAAATGCTTTAATAAATACTCTTCCGTTAATGATGGAGACAAGACATTCACCGTTGTATTGAAATCTTGCCACTGACGCCCCATTGTTTGTGCATAGTGGACTAATCCACCACGAGCAGCAGCCATCATCGCGTCAGACTCTTGCCCCCGCAAAGTTGCCGCGTTCACTAAATAAATAATTCGTCCTCGCTTTTTGCTTTTCATGAAATTCAAAGCCAGTTCTGTCATCATCATAGTTGCCTGCAAATGTTTTTGAAAAAACATCGGCATTTCTTCTGTCGCCAATGTCATCATCGCGGGATGATCCATGCCCATCGCATCGACCAAAACATCCACAGATCCAAAAGTTTGAGCGACTCTTCCAACAGCATCTTTCACTTGATCCTTATTTGCAAAATCTGCAACAAAGGCTCCCGCTCGTCCATGACGATCATTGATTTCACGTTGATCATTAATTTGATTACAAAATCTTTGTGCCTGCTGGGCTTCTTTATCAACTAAGGCAACATCAGCACCTAATTGAGTTAAGCCCATCATCAAATTTTGAACTGTCGTAGAAAATGGAGCCGCAATCAATATCGTGCGTTCGCGAAGATTCAGAACTGCATCCATGAGTTAACCCAATCTTTCAATGATCACAGCAATCCCTTGACCACCACCAATGCAAGCACTCCCCAAAGCATAACGAGCAGATCTGCGTTGCAGTTCATACACTAAGTGATTCATGATCCGTGTCCCTGAAGCAGCCAATGGGTGACCTACAGCAATGGCACCACCATTGACATTTGTTTTGGATGAGTCCAATTGTAATTCTTTTTCTACGGCTAAATATTGCGCAGCAAAGGCTTCATTCACTTCGATCAAATCGATTTCAGAAAGCTGAAGTCCCGCTTTTTGTAAAGCTTTTCGTACTGCTCCCGCTGGACCAATTCCCATAATTTCAGGCTGACACCCCACCGAAGCATAAGAGACAATACGAGCCAAAGGTTTAACTCCTAACTGCTTAGCCTTGCTTTCAGACATCAACAAACTGCTGGCCGCCCCATCCACAACCCCTGAAGCTGTGGCCGCAGTCACCAGTCCATCTTTTTTAAACAATGGCTTCATTCCACCAATTTTTTCCAAAGTCACATCGGGCTTTGGGTGTTCATCTTTTGTGATTTCCAAAAGACCTTTTTTTGTTTCCACTTTCACCGCGGTGATTTCTTTTTCGAATTTTCCAGACTTGAAAGCAAGATCATACCTTTGCTGACTTTGCATGGAATACTGATCCACCTGAGCACGAGTAATTCCATATTTTTCACCCAAGTTTTCAGCTGTGATCGCCATAGGGATTCCAGCATAGGAATCCGTCAAAGCCGAAGTCATATAATCCTCCAACTGACCATTCCCCATACGAATTCCACCGAAGCGCACATTTCTTAATACATAAGGAATTTGCGTCATTTGTTCGGTGCCACCAGCCAAGACACAAGTTGCTTCACCGGTTTGAATCATTTGAACGGCCTGAACCCAGGCTTGAAAACCACTTCCGCACAAACGATTGATCGTTACCGCGGGTGTTGAAACAGGTGCTCCAACTTTTAAACCAACATGTCTTGCTAAATAGGCTGCATCCGCACTGGATTGCACAACGTTCCCAATGACAACATGATCCACCTCACTTGCAGAAATTCCAGCTTGTGCCAATGTCGCTTGCGATGCAATCACTGACAGATCCGTCGCACTCAGATCTTTCAAGCTTCCACCAAATGCTCCAAAGGGAGTTCGTTGACCTGCAACCATCACAATATTTTCCATAGATGACCTCTCTCGAATGTATTGAATCCATCACTGCCGATATCTTGGCAGATTCAATTCAAAAAACAAAGTCGCATCTAGGCAAAATTTTGACAGAAATTGGAAAGATGCCGCCTTAGATCGAAGTGACGACGGCGCAAAAAATTTGAACGTGATGGATTAAAAATTCCAACGAATGCTGACTTGACTGACTTGCTGAGACGAATCCGTTGTATGAGATAGGACTAAATCTTTATTCCCAGATATTTTTTCTGAAACAGCAAAAATTGTTTTTGCTTGTGTCGCTTGATAAATAACCGAAGCTTTCATCAAGCCTTCATAATTGACTTGAGCTTTTGATTCAAAGGCTTGAACACTGAATTGTATTTTATGCCCTTTTCCTGAAGAGTCGGGCTGCCCAAGAACAACTTCTTGCTTCATCGACTTTTCGATATGAGTTGCAGTTCGACCTAAAGACGATTCCTTAAAGCTGGATTTATCAATCAAGGATTGTAAACTTTTATCTGCAATTTTTGAAACGACTTGCTGAGAATCCATATCCTTAGAAAGGTCTTTTGGCATATAGGTCTCTGAATCCCAAGGCTGATCAATGGATCGAAGAGCTCTGTAATTCGCTAAAAGCTCGTCGGAAACAGATGGTTCCCGAGACGGCTTCAATGCCGCTTGGCTTTGCTGACAAACAACAAGTACAGAAAAGATAAGAATGCTAATAAATAATAAAGCTTTCATACCTTATAACCTATACAAGAAGCGGGCCAGCCAAACCCTGCTAAAATGGATCCTATAATCAAATTTTGAAATGAGTGTGATAAAACTTGCTACGCGTCAACAACTTCGTCAGCTGCCGTTTCCATTTGTGAAGAAATTCTCACAATGAAACATATTCTTCTCGTGACAAATCACCCTCAAAAGACCTAATCACATTCAAGGGGGTCTTGATGTTTTTATTCAAGAGGTTCTTTTCGTTCTTCGTCTCATTCTGTTTCACTGCTACTTTTGCTGCTGTTCCCATCACACCTATTCAACGTGGCGTCCTTGCTCACACGACTCAGTCACCAACAACGTCGTTAGCCCAACCTAGCGAAATTGATGACACTGGAATTGTCATTCGTCCCATCACCAACCCCGTTAAAGGAGACTCCGGGCAAGACGGAGGCTCCTCTGGTAGCGGAATAGGAATTAATCCACCAACTCCTCCAGGAACTACTCCGAAACCACCCCCACCGACAAACAATTATCCAGCTCCTAACCCCTATGTTCCAATCCCCATCAATCAACCTTTGATGGGAGGACTTAGCTGTCCATTAACTGATACACGCATGACTTCGGATGTTCTTACTTCGATTGAAACCTTACAAAGAGCAATTCAAGGAACTCCCGATTGCCAATCGAACTTACCCTCTCTAACCAGCATGACGGAAAATCTTCGTAACTCGACCAAAAGCATGACGGAAATTTATGAAAATCCTGAACTGCTTTTGGATTCTGTCACTAAAGGAGATTTTGAAAATAATGTTCGCAATATGGTTGGATCATTGGATCAACTGACCCGATCCTTAGATCAAAATGCTTTACTGAATCCCCGATGCCAATCTCAACTAAAATCCAATGGCGGCTTTCTTGTTGCTCTTAGTGATGTCGTTACAGGAGTCGCTCCCTTCGCTGTCTTTGCGGCCGGAACCGCTGTGAAGTCGGCAATTCCTTGGGTGGGAGGCATCATTGGAGTTGCAACTCTTGTGAAAGTTCTTGCAGGCATGGCCAGCGAAAAATCTTTGCAGATTGAGCGCTACGATGTGCGCCAAACCGTTCTTCAACAAGTATGCGAATACACCAAAATTCAAAGAAGGATGAATTTTTTAAAAAAAATCTACAGTGGTCAAATTGAAGAAGCCACCATAGAAATTCAATTTCAAAAAAAATTCATAGAGACAATGAACACAGATCCCGAACTGGATCCTTTGATCGCCCAAAGGAATAAATCCCTAGAAAAATTTTTACCTCTAAAAAAACAATTGAAAAAAGATTATGTGGCCGCGAAACAACTGAATGATTTACTTCTTCGATCTCAAGCGGATGGGACTCCGGTTTGTTCAATGGCTTCTGAACTTCTGAACAAAATGCGTGATCCCGTTACTTATCCAGGAAGCGCCGTTCTCAATGCAAAAAGAGTCAACGCAACCACTCCGGTTTTAGATAACCCGCGAGGACGTTATCTGTTTGCGACAGAAGAAAATCTTCGGCAAGCCATCGGCCAATTTCGGGAATATAAAAATTTTTCACAGATGGAAGAATGCTCTAAGTTCATCATCAGCTATTCAAAAAATATGCGCGAAATTTTACAGAATACCCGAGAACAAATCGCCTTTCGTGAACTTTCCATCGATAAGTCACTAAGTGAAAATCCAAAGTATAAAAAATGGCTAGCCCGATTTTCTAAAATGCAGAAGGAACAAGATGCCTATGAAAAGGTTCTTAGCTTCGTACGAGAAATGAATGAACGTGAATGCATCCCTTGCCGTTCTGAAGCAGAGGTTGGATCTGACCAACTCAAGGCTGGATTGTTTGGCAGAAAAAGTCATTTGCCCTTTGCCGATTCATGGGCTGAAAATCCTTTCATTGGATTCTTCGCAGAACCACTTTCTCCTTCGGCAAAGTGGCTTGTCTTTTTTTCTGATCAACTGAACTACAAATCCAACCTTTTTTTATTACAAATGAAAGAGCTTCGAAAAGCAGCATACAGTATCACACGATCTGGGACTGGAAATTTTACTTTAATCCATCCTGAAACAAAAAAACGAAGGCAAATGACTTCCGGCGAGCGAACACGCCAAGAAATTTTTGATCGTGGCCTAAGTCGTGATTTAAGTATTTTGGATTTAAAGTGGGTTCCTGAAGGCAGCGCAAGACAGAAGTACTTTTGCCACTCCCTTGATCAAGCTTTTCAAAACTGGTCGGGATCTTTATATCATCTTAATAATTTACGTTTGTTCTGCGATACAGTGAAGGAATTTCTAGACCAAGAGGTTCAACGAACCGTTCAAAATTTTTGCTTAGGTCAAAAGAACCCTGATGGCAAAGGATCTCGAACGCTTGTCGAAGAAAAAGAAAAAATGATGAAACAAGTCTCATTCAAACAAGATGCACTTTTAGTTTTTCAAAAAATGAAGGAATTAAAGTGTCCCATGCCAGACCCTCTTGATTCTGACCACTAATCCCTGGACAAACCAGGCCCCTTTTCGTTGTAATAAAAACAACCAACCAAGGAGGGGCCTATGAAGTTTTTATGTTCCATTTTTTCCGTACTGCTTTTGCAGATGCCATCCCACGCCATTTCAATGAAGACAATGAGCCAGGACAATTCCGCAATTAAGTACAATGCTTCCAATGCAGAAAAGCCAGGGATCTGTATAGAAGTCATTAACTCTATCATGAAAAAATATTCAGATATCCAGATCACAGGACTTGATACCCAAGCTCCGTTGACACGCATCGAACAAGGACTTGAATCAGGACAAATTGATGCCTTTTTCTGTCTTTTAAAATCTCCAGAACGTGCTGCAAAATTCAACTTCAATGAAACACCCATCTACAAAGTCAATCACGTTGTGATCACAAAGGCCGATGATAAAGTTGAAATCAAAGACATGGCTGCATTAAAAAGTCTTAGTGAACAATCTGCCGTCATGGTAGCTCAAGGATCTGCCCTAGCCAAATTTTTGGAATCTCAAGGCGTGAAAATAGAATCCAACACCAAAGATGAAGTCGCTAATTTGAATAAACTTCTTCTCGGCCGAGGCCGCTTTTACTATGCTCAAGATCTTTCTGCATTAGCATCCATCAATGAAGGAAAGTTAGATCTTTCCAAATTCAGAATTCTACCCACTTCGTTCAAAGAAGAAGCTCAGTATGTGGCCTTTTCCAAGCAAACTACGGCTGCAAGTATTCAAAAAATTTCTGCGGCGATTGATGATATGAAAAAATCCGGAGAATTAGATAAAATCGTTTCTAAATATCAAAAGTAAATGAATTACTCATCCCAAATGTAAGAGGATGGATCCACCGATTGACTTCCAATTCGGACCTCATAATGCAAATGAGGTCCTGTGGATCTGCCAGTATTTCCCACAGAAGCAATAACATCCCATCGAGACACTCTTTGTCCAACTTGCACATACAACTGTGCACAATGCCCGTACCTAGTCGTCACTCCATAACCATGATCGATGGAAACCAACTTCCCGTAACCCTCATCATACCCAGCAAAACTGACAACACCATCCGCAGGAGCGTAGACCGGTGACCCTGGTGCCGCCGCAAAGTCGATTCCCGCATGCATGGTAGGACGCCCCGTGAAAGGAGATATCCTCATTCCAAAACGTGATGTTGTCCAACCACGCGCGGGACGAATATTCGGAGTCGCATTCAATAAACTTTGCCTTTCAGATAAAAGTTCCCATAGATCCAGAACACTTTGTTCCTTCATCTGTGAATCTTGAATTCCTTTATCAATACGAATCACTAAACTTGAATAATCCCGTTGACCCTCCAGCGCGATTTCACCCTTTTGTTCCTCTAAAATAGGCTTGTTTGCTGGATTTTTTTTATCTTGCTCAGATAGTTCTTGAACGGAAGCTCTTTGATCCATGGGTTGATCATACTCATCCACGGCCTGATTGGGTTTTGGCTGAGCCCCCATACTCAACTTCATGGCTCGATCTTCCCCGTCCACATTGGTGATCAATTTCAATTTTGTTGTAAACGTTTTCACTCGTTCAAGACTGGCTTCTAACGCGCCTACTTTGCCAACAACGACTTCAAATTGAGATACAAGCTGTGCGTTTTCCGCTTTTAATTTTTTATTTTCTGCAGTTTGAACCAGCAAACCGACATAATCGACAATGCCCGCAACCAGCGACACTGCCAAGATCACCATCACAACAACAGCGATTCGAACAAGAGTGGCAGAGACAACCCACTTTTGAGGCTTATCGGCCTCGTTGCTTAAAATGTAGAAGGTGATCTGCTTTTTATCCATCTTACTTTTATCTTTTGTCTTCGTTCAGAGTTCAAGGCTTGTTGCGAAATTGAAACACAAGAACAGTGACATTGTCATCACCGCCATGAGCCAGAGCTTGCTCGACACAGACATCTGGAATTTTATCAGGTGGTGTTTTTTTAAAAATTTCTGCGATTTTCGGATCACTGACCAATCCAGATAGTCCATCCGAACAAAGCAAAAACATTTCTCCGTGTTGAACTTCTTTTTCCAAGATATCAGGCTCCACGTCGCGCTCATAACCTACACTGCGAGTAATCACATTTTTACCAATCAAATTTTTTGCATTTTCTTCTTTGATCAAACCAGCTCGAATCTGCTCATTGATCATCGAATGATCCTCTGTCAATTGCCAAAGATGTGGTGCTTTGAACATATAGACCCTTGAATCACCAACGTTTCCAATCAATAAACTTTTGCCATCAAAATAACAAGCGACCATGGTCGTACCCATGCCTTGAAGTTCTGGTCGTTCATTTGCTGCTTTATCAAAAATTCGACGACTTGATTCCAAATAAGCTTTGGCCATCAGATCTCGCGACGAATTTTCGGAAGATCGGTTTTTACCAATGAATTCATCCATCGTCTGCACCGCGATCGAGGAAGCAACTTCCCCCCCCATGTGACCACCCATTCCGTCTGCCACAACGAAAAGATTCAAGTCTCGATTAATTAAAAAAGAGTCCTGATTTGATTCACGACGCAAGCCCTTATCTGTACGACACCACACATCTATTATCATAGTGTTTCTATTGTAGAAGATTTTTCCAAAAAGGAGCAAACACAGATCTTTTTGAAACAGGACTTTAGCCGAGAAAAATTTTCCTGTTTTCACCCTTCATGTGTCTAAAGAAAGAGCCGAGAAGAGAAGCAAGGAAGTAACTCATGAGGCGATTAAGAAACTACCCAAAAATGTTTATCCTATCATTGCTTTTGCACATGACTTTGGCATTTTTGACTTGGGTGTCACCCACACCGCCTTCTCCGAATTCCACGGCCATTGAAATTCAATATGTTCCTCGTTCTTCAAAACAGGAAACAGAAAAAATGGATCAAGTGGAAGTTGTAAAAGAAAAAGAATTGCAAATGGTTGATCAAGACAAAACGGCATTGAATGATGAAATTGACCCCAATGCCAAATACTTAAGTGCTCATAATCAAAAAGTTCAAAAACAGACGGTCTCTCAAAATCGAAAATCTTTTTCAAATCACTCGTCGGGCACATCTGCAGCCGCAGCAAAAGCAACGGCACAGGTTCAACTTTTTCCTCAGTTGGATGTTCAAAAAGAATTGCTGCGTTGGCAAAAAGAATCGCTTCATCATTTCGACGATGGGATGAGTGTTGAACACACAGAATCTGCAAAAAAAATGGAAGCGGTTGCTGCCATCCAAGGAACTCCTGGGCCTCAACAAGAAACTCCTGGCACATTGGATTACTTAAAAGATGTTGATCCTGGGCTTGAGACTTTCTTAAGTACGAAAGAATTTAAATTCTATGGGTACTTTCAGCGAATTCGTGAACAAATCCATCAGTACTGGACTCCGAAAGTCACTGAAAAAATTTCTCGAATCTATTCCCAGGGCCGCACGATCGCCAGCACCGACGATAAAATCACAAAGCTGTTGATCACCTTGGACAAAAAAGGGTACGTGATGAAAATTCAGGTCCTTGGTCAATCGGGTCTAAGGGATCTTGATGAGGCGGCCATTGAAGCCTTCAAATCAGCAGCTCCTTTTCCAAATCCTCCCACTGGAATTGTTGATCCCGATGGAACGATCAAAATTCTATGGAATTTTGTCATCGAGGTCTAAAACTAGATCTGACCGAGAGATGGTCCACTTGAGTAAATACTTAACTTCCTCCTGAACTTCCGCTAGGATGGGGCCTTCCAGTCATAAGGAGTCCCCGTGAAAAAGAATTCAAGTTCATCATCCAATGCGTCGCAAATTCCTGATCGTCCAATTTTGGATGCCGTCGCACTTCGCGCTCATTATTTAGCAACTCAAATGATTTATCAGGCAAATCATCGATCTGATAAGGAAAAAGGGGATCCAAAAATTGGAGGTCACGCTGCTGCTTGCGCCAGTTCTTTGCATATCATGGGAGCTCTTCATTTGATTGTCAAAACTGGATTTGATCATATCGCAAACAAGCCCCATGCTTCTCCGACAGATCATGCTTACAATTACTTGTTAGATCTTTTCTTAAAATCAGATCTTTCTCGTTTAAGCCTTGATGAGTGCAATCAAGCGATGATGGGCTTGCGAAAATATCCATCGGAAGGGGAATACGTTTTTCAAAGTTACCATTCTGCCTATGATCCCGATCATCATCATTTCTTCCCCTCGGGGACTGTTGGAATTCCGCCGGTGAATGCTGGATACTTAGCTTTGGCCTACAGATTTGCCAAAGAGCATGGGTATGAAGTTCCAGAAAATGTTCATTTTTGGGCTCTATGTGGCGATTCAGAATTCAGAGAAGGCTCCATGTATGAAGCCATTCCTGATTTTGCTGAACGAGAACTTGGAAATTTAACTTGGATTGTTGACTACAATCGCCAAAGTTTAGATGGCCATCGAATTACCAATCGTAAAATCATGGATGGGACAGATGCAACTCGCATCGAACGTACCATGAGAGCCAATGGATGGGATGTGATTCAGATTCAGCATGGATCCTTACGAAAAGCATTGTTCCAGCGCCCCGGCGGAGAAAACTTCAAGAACTTTTTAGAAAATGACCTGGAAGATTATGAATTTCAAGCGCTGCTTCTTGTGAAAGACATGAAGGCTTTGAAGGCAGGCATTGCAAAAGAACATCCTAGCCTTAAAAAATTTCTAGACTCTGTGACAGATCAAGAGCTGTTCGAATCTCTTCGAGACCTTGGGGGTCATGACATGGTCACCTTGGCAGAAGTGATGTTGGAGAGTAAGAAAAACCAACGTAAACCTACTTTGATTATCGCTCATACACTAAAAGGATGGAACCTTCGTTCCGCGGCTGCCCCAGGAAATCACAGCAGTCTTCCTAGTGAAGATGAAATGATTGAATTGCATAAAAAAAATGGAATTGCAGATGGCGTTCTATTTCAACGCTTCGGTGAAAAAACAGAAGAGTCCAAGTTTTTAAAAAAACGTGGTGAACAGCTTTACCAACAAATCCAGAGTCAAAACCAATTGAAACTAAGAAATCAAACATTGTTTGAAAAGATGGCTCTACAATATGGGGATATTCCTGAATCCTTGGACATTAATACAAAAATGGCAAGCTACCCTCATACGCAGTGGATGTTAGGTCAGCTAACAGCAAAGTTGACAAGAATTGCAAATGCTCCCATGGAGGGGGCTGCCGATGGAACTAAAAAATCTCTTCCTGAAAATGAAAAACCTTGGAAACTTCCTGGAGAACTTATGGTTTCCATGGCACCTGATGTTGGAACAAGTACAAATTTGAATCCAGCCATGGATGGAAAGATTTTTGGAGCTCCTGTCGTTCAGGATTTTGAATCGGATCTTGGGGTCAAAGACAATAAATTGCCAGACCTTGTTCCAGGAGAAGATGTTTCAGATCGCTATTTGCGTTTTGAAATCGCCGAAGGAAATGTCATGTCCTGCGTTGGATCCTTCGGCAAAATCCGAGACCACTTAGGTATTCCTTTGATGCCCTTGATGACCGTCTACGACTTTTTTATCAAACGCGCCCTAGATCAGTATTTCTACAATCTTTACTGGAAATCCAGCTTCATCTTAGTCGGAACTCCCTCTGGAGTTACTTTGTCTCCTGAAGGAGCTCAACATGGATGGAAATCTGATTTTCAAATTCCCAATCAAATCACTTGGGAACCCTTCTTTTGTTTAGAGTTAGACTGGATCCTTTGTGATTCAATTCGTCGACATATCTTAAATGAAAATGCAGGTCGAACGGGTGTTTTAATTCGGGGAGTGACTCGCGGAATTGAACAAAAAGATTTGATGTTGTATTTAAAAAAACAAAGCCGTTTTAAAACTTCATCGGCGATTCTTTGTCGTCATGAATTTCCTGTGGCGTCTGGTCAGGACGAGTCCAGCATCGATGCCATCCCCGAAAGAGAAATTCTACAACACCTTCGCAAAGACGTCTTGGCTGGTGCCTACTATCTGATCGATTACAGAAATTATGCGGGCTATGTTCCTGGTGACAATGTCGTGCATATTTTTTCCATGGGATCCGTCACAACAGAAGCAATCAAGGCCAGCGAAGCTCTTTTGGAAAAGGGAATTTATGCAAACGTTATCGTTGTCACCAGTTCAGATTTACTGTGTGGGATTTTAGCGCATGAAAATGACTATCAACATTTAAAACAAGGTCTGAATATCAATGGACATTTGTATTTAAATCCTCAAGATGTCGCAAGTCCCACTGATTTAATTACTTTATCTGGTCAACGCATTCCTATCGTTAGCGTCCATGATGGTGAAGCTGGACTACTTGACAATTTAGGGTCCATCGTTGGTGTACGACAGGAATCACTGGCTGTTCGACGCCATTCCAAATGTGGACGCCCGTCACAGATCTATCACTTCCACGGAATTGATTCTGATTCCATCGTTCAAGCTACAGGAAAGGTTTTATCTGAAACAGCCTTGGAAAGATTAGTTATTCGACAGCAAGATGCGGATCAAAACATGGATCAAGACTCCACCCTACGATCTTGGAAAGACTTGTGGCCACCTTCAAACAATCATCATTAATCAAAAATTGATCTTTTCTATTCAAATGGTCTAGGCGGGCAAAATGAATTTGAGCCCGCCAGGCATCCAAAGTAACTTAAGGTCAGGGGGATTTATCATGGCCTTAGTTTTAGTTGTGGATGATGATCAGGAATTAGTTAATTTAATTAAAAAGTATTTGGCGGATGAAGGTCATCAAATCATGAATGCAGCAAACCCCATCGATGCGCTTGAGTTGATGCAAAAGTATAGATTTTCACTAGCCATTGTCGATGTCAATATGCCCCATCAATCAGGATTTGAGTTTGTCGAACAATTAAGAAGAACCTTAAGACATCGACTTCTTCCTGTGATATTTATCACAGCCCGCAGTGAAAAGAAGGATATAGATCGAGCTCGCAAATTAGACATTATTGGTTACATCATCAAACCTCTGGAACAAACAACCTTTGTTGAAAAAATTCGTTCCGTGATGGAACGAGTGAAAACAGCAGCTCCTGATTACAATGCTGTCGATATCACAAAAGAAAATATTGTTGGCAATTTACTTATCCCCTATTCCATGCAAATTGAAAGTGTTTCTGAAGTTGGGCTAACAATTTTAACTCCACACGATATCGGTGATTTGGAAAAAAATCCCAATAAACAAATCGATATTCAATCCAATATTTGGGCTTTCTTAGATATTCAACCTACAAATTTTAAAATTGGTGGAAAGCAGTGGATTGAAGAAATCAAACAGTTCCGCTACACCCTATTTTACATCAAAGTAAATCAGGAAGATCTGGATAAATTAAAAAAATGGGTCGAACGTCCACCCATCAAAAAATAATTCCTAAACAGAAACTGCTGTCCTCAAAATAGTTTCACAGCTGCAAATAATCCTTCCGAAGTAGGAAGAAGTGCGCTGACGTACTTTTGAGGGTCTGCTAATCGACGGTTGAAATCTTGCATAGCTTGGATATTCTTATGAGAAAACTTTGTCTGCACACTTTCGTCATAAACAGCACCACCTAAAAACACATTATCTGCTAAGATCAAGGCACCTTTTTTTAAATGTTTTTCCGCCCAATTCAAATACGAATTGTAGGCAGATTTATTCCCATCAATGAAAATTCCATCAAAAGGCCCCTGGTTTTCAATCTTAGATAATTCCACCTCAGCATCACCAAGATGCAACTGAATGGATGCTGAACGTGGATGTTGATCAAAAATTTTTTTCGCTGCCATGGCGTGCTTGGGATCTTTTTCAAATGTATTAAAAGTAATTTCAGAAAAGGATTCCATTCCCTTCAAAATCCAAAGCGCCGAAAATCCAGTTAATGTTCCAATTTCAACAAAACGATGACACCCATGACTTTTCACAAGAAAGGAAACCAATTGCCCTTCTGACCAGGAAAGTTGAATGGAAGACTTATTCAAATCTGCACTGGCATTTTCTGACTGTTTAAAAAGTGAGTTTTTGGAATTTTCATACAAATTTTGAAGATAGGTGGTTTGTTTAGATAAATCGATGGATCTCATAAGTCCTCTTTCCTCTATGCTTGAGCATTTCTTAATCTTTGGCAGAAACATAAGAAAGCTTTTAAAATTTCACCTGCAGTGCTTCATCACCCTATTAAGTCGACAAGACAAATTTGCTTTGCAATCTTTGAATCCTAGGTTAGCCTGAAAAGACTCTTACATGGTAGACAACAATGAAAAGACTTTTGATTTTTGATTTTGATGGCACTTTGATCGATTCAGCTCAAGACATTGCAGATTCTGTCAATGAGCTGCTGCATACCCAAAATATTGATCCTTTGCCCCTGGATATGATCAAAGCAAATATTGGGGAAGGTCTTCATCGACTGGTTCAGAACTTCTTCCCTGGCATCGGGGATACAGAACCCAAATTCAAGGAACTTGAGACAACATTCATACAAATCTATGAACGCCGAATGCTGACCTCTACCAAGCTTTTCCCTGGAGTTTTGGACTTTTTCCGACAAAACAAGGATGAAATTGCATTGGTCACAAATAAGAATATTGAACATGCTCAAATCCTGATGAAGGAACTTGGCTTGATGGAATTTTCTTGGACTTCTATTTTTGGTGCGAACTCATTACCAGAAAAGAAGCCCCATCCAATGCCTCTTTTAGAGGCCATGTCTCGATCCGGTGTCGATGTGGATAATACGGTTATGATTGGTGATGGAACTCCTGATCTTATTGCTGCAAAAATGGCAGGAGTCAGATCTATTGCCGTAAGTTATGGCTATACTCCCATGGCTCTGCTGAAAATGCATGGTCCCTCCGCAATAATGCATCGCTTTGAAGATTTATCCTCGCTTTTACAAATGCTTGAAGGCCGTTAACAAGCATATTACATTTTTAGCTGGTTCAACGTTTTCTACTGAAAGGAACCTCCTTCTTGAGTCAGCTTCTTGATATTAAAAATTTAAAAACTGGTTTTCAAATCGATCAAAATTTTATCCATGCCGTGGACGGTATCAGCCTGCAACTCCGCCGAGGAGAAATTCTTGGCATTGTCGGTGAATCCGGAAGTGGAAAGTCTGTCACATCCCTGAGCATTTTGCGATTGATTCAATCTCCGGGACGCATTGATTCAGGAGAAATTTTCTTCGAAGGACAAGATCTTCTTCAACTTTCAGAAGATGAAATGCAAAAAATTCGTGGAAATAAAATTTCCATGATTTTTCAAGAACCCATGACTTCACTGAATCCCGTTTTTACCATTGGTGACCAAATTGATGAGGTCATCCAACTTCACCAAAAAAATCTGAGCTCAAAAGAAGTCAAAGCAAAAACCATCGAAATGTTGAAGCTTGTTGGCATACCTAGCGCCGAAAAAAGATATGACGAATATCCTCATCAATTGTCTGGAGGAATGCGCCAAAGAGTGATGATTGCGATGTCCATGAGTTGCAAACCTGACATCTTGATTGCAGATGAACCAACAACCGCATTGGATGTGACCATTCAGGCGCAAATTTTAGATTTGATTCGTCGCCTGCAAAAAGAAACCGGTTCAGGTGTTATCCTGATTACACATGATCTTGGCGTTGTGGCAGAAATGTGTAGTCATGTCGCCATCATGTATGCTGGTAAAATTGTGGAACAAGGAACCGTCGAAGATATTTTCTATCGCCCAAGACACCCTTACACTCAGGGTCTCTTAGATTCAGTACCTCACTTCGAATCAGGAAAAAAGTTGGACAGGCTGAAAACAATACCTGGAATGGTTCCCCATCTTGCAAAACTTCCAACAGGTTGTCGTTTCCAAGATCGATGTTCTTTCGCCAAGGATCAATGCCGACAACTTCAACCTAGCTTGACAGCTTTATCTGAAAATCATTCTGTTGCTTGTTTCTACCCTCTGACGAAAGGTTCTTCTGTATGAACCAGCCACTTCTAAAAGTTGAAAATCTGGTAAAAGAATTTCCAATCTATGGTGGTCTTTTTCAAAAACAAATCGCTTCCGTCAAGGCTGTTCAGGGCATTTCATTCGAACTAAATAAAGGTGAAACCTTAGGTCTTGTTGGGGAATCTGGATGTGGGAAGAGCACCCTTGGACGCTGCTTAGTTCGTCTCTTGGATCCCACTTCGGGCCACATTTGGTTTCAAGGACAAGATATCACTCACCTTCAAGGGAATGAGCTTCGTCACTTGCGAAAAAAAATCCAGATGATCTTTCAAGATCCCTTTGCCAGTTTAAATCCGCGGATGACCGTAGCTTCCATTCTTGAAGAACCTCTGCTGATTCATCACCTTTATGAAAGCGTCAAAGATCGTCGTGATCGCGTTCATGAACTCGCAGATCTGGTTGGACTTCGAAAAGACCTTTTAGATCGATATCCCCATGAATTCTCGGGAGGTCAACGCCAGCGCGTAGGAATTGCACGAGCTCTTGCCGTTCAACCCGAACTAATTATTTGTGATGAGCCTGTTTCAGCCCTGGATGTTTCCATTCAAGCTCAAGTCATCAATCTTCTGATGGATTTGCAGCAGAAATTTGGTCTTACGTATATTTTTATCGCTCATGATTTGAATGTCGTCGAGCATGTTT
>CAZFSX010000012.1:0-11976 GCA_964522115.1 uncultured Pseudobdellovibrionaceae bacterium
CAGGCCGTAGTAAATTCGGAGCAGCTCGTACTCCAATTCCATATCCTTTTCCAAGATCAATGATGCACAGAACTCTTTCCGTTTTAATTCCTTGAAGATGCATAATTTCAGCCAGGATCGCAGCGCCATAAAGTTCATCCAGCTCAGCTTGGCCGCAGCCATATCCGAATTCTGCAGCTCCTGTTTTGAGGGGACGATTCGCTTGAACAGCGCCAGGGGCTAAGCACGTCACACCTGTTCCACGAGAGCTTACATCCCAAGTCTTTCCTTGGAATTCAACGATGCCGTTCCAAATTCCCCGACCATCGCCTGATGTTTTTCCTTGCTTGTTGGAGTGTTGGAGTTGCAAGTAGCGTGAAGCCATGTACTTGTGGGGACGGATTGTCGTAGGATCAATGCGCCGTTGGCTAAGTTCATCGTATTCATTGATAATTTGTAAGGAAAAAGTTTGGATTAATTTTTTTTGTAATTCCGCTGTCATGGTTTGATCGTGTGATTTTGAAATCAATCCCATTTCTTTTGCTAGAGGAAAATTAAAATAAGTAACTTGCCCTTGGCGAAGTTCGCGAACCCGATAGGGAACATATCCCTGTGGCATAATTTTCATCCAAGGATGTTGTCCATCCAGCTGATCAAAAGATGCATAGTTTTCGTGGTTCAATATTTTTGCAAGTCTGGTCATGAAACATTTATCGGCACAAAGACTCAGGACTTGAGGATTATGCAGAAATTTTTAACGTTTCATATTAAGATTTTTGTCTAGCTAGATCCATTGGACGCAGGCGAAACCGCCGTGCAGAGTGCGTGCGTTGGTGACTTGCCCTTGATAAAGACGTGCAACGACGTTTTGGATGCGGTTTTCATAGAAATGGACTCGCAGATCATATTTAAAAGATTGTGGGCCTTCGGGTGTTACTGCTTGAATTTCGCTGGCTGGACAATAGGTTTGTGCCAATGTTTCTGTTTGAATAAGATCCATAAAGGCTTTTCTTGAAATCGAAGATCCCTTATAGCTTTGTTTAGATCCAAATGATCGTAAGGGTTTAAAAAATAATTTTTTCCTCTGACTCCAAATTTCTTCTGCATTTTCGGGAAGGATCGTTTGGCACTTCGGAATATGATTTCGAAAATATTCGCAGTCTGATTTTTCAAGAAAGGATTCCAAAAAATGATTTTGCGACCAATCTGTCAGACGTTGTTTGTCAGCCAAAAGGAAGTAATCCAAAGGCTGTGGACTTAAAGTCCATTTTTTGTTTTCGAAGGATTGCCGCATATTTTCAGAAATTGGATTTTGCAGATAAAAATCCGTGTGGCGATTATAGATAAAATCGTATTCTGATAAGTTTTCACGAATATCTCGGATATCACATTTCCATCCCCAAGATTGAAACAGAGCTTGGAAATATAAAAACTCAATGTAAAGCCGCTGTTCTTCAGGTTTTTCATCCACGATGGCAATGCGAGGTTGTAAGACAGGTGAATTATTTTTTTTCAATTCACTGAGAATATCTTTTTTCAAATCCTCAATTTGAAAATCAGGACAAGCGGCAGGACGTCCCAGTGATGAATACAGTTCACATCCCAAGCCAAGAAATGCGGCATTTGTATTGATTTCAATCAACTGCAGATTCTGCTGACTATCAACATGAAAATCCATGCTGGAAAACAGAGATACATTCCCAGCCATAGGCAGTTGGAATTGTTGAAATTCCTTCGTCATCAAGCTGAGGTAGTTCGAGCTGCAACGCAATTTCCATAAAATTTGTGCAATTTTTTCAGCCTGATGGCGAAGATCCGTGGGAAGAGAAACTTGAAATGGACTTATCATTTGTGAATGAAGAGCTGTCGTCCAATCCAGCGATTGCAAAGCAGGAAATTTTTTTTGAAGATGTTCCACAAGGGCCTGACGTCGATCCTGCAATAAAATTTTTTCCATCATCAATGACCTTTTGTTTGAAATCAGAAAAGTGAAGCCAGGCGTTATTGCATGGACAATTCTTACTACAAAATCTATTGTTGCCACAGTTTAAATAGGACCACAAGATACAACTGGAAGAGGGTCAGGACTTTCTTCAGTGAAGGAGCAAATGATGAGTCGAGTGCGATTAATATCTTGGAATGTGAACGGAATTCGAGCCTGCTACAAAAAAGACCTTCCAGGATTTGTCCAATCTTCTGAAGTGGATATTCTTTGCTTGCAAGAAACGAAAGCTCATTTAGAACAAGTGGAAGCACCCGTGCGCGACCTTGGATTTTCTCACGCAGAATGGTCCAGTGCTCATCGTAAGGGTTATTCCGGCGTGGCTACTTTTTCAAAAGTCAAACCACAGCAGACCCATAAAGGCATTGATATGCCAGTGTACGACAATGAGGGTCGCATTGTTATTTCAGAATTTTCCCATTTTAAGCTCTATAATATTTATTTTCCCAATGGTGGGTCTGGAGAAGAACGTCATCATTTTAAGCAGCAGTTTTTAAAAGACCTGTATCTTCATTTGAAACCTCAAGTTCAGAACAATGTCCCCATCGTCTTAGTGGGAGATTACAATATTGCTCATAAAACGGAAGATGTTTATGACCCCGTTCGTTTGTCCAAAGAAAGTGGTTTCTTACCTGAAGAAAGAGATTGGATGAGCCAGTTTTTTGCTCTTGGTTTTATTGATACCTTTCGCCATTTTCATGCGGATGAAAAAAATCGTTATTCGTGGTGGTCTTATCGCGAATTGGCCAGAATCAGCAATCGGGGATGGAGAATTGATTATATTTCAATCACTAAGAATCTTCTTCCTTACTTGAAAAGTGCGGATATTTGGGATCAAATTCATGGGTCTGATCATTGCCCTGTTGTTGCTGATTTCGAGTTTGGGACATCAGAAATGAAAAAGGAAGAGTTATGATTTATATTTTATTGGGCTTAGGTATCGAGGGTTTTACCTTCTATCAACTTGTCCTCAATTTTGGTTTGGGCAATGTTTTTGGATTGATCTTTTTTTCTTCGATGTTGGGTCTATGGCTTTTTCAGCATTGGGTACGACGCATTTCATTGCCAACATCACAGGATGCCAATATTCAACTGCCAAGGAAGATCATCAAAGGCTTTTTAAGAATTTTAGGAGCCTTTCTGCTGATGCTTCCCTTTCCTGTGTTGAAAGTTGTGGGAGTTTTAATGTTGTTGCCTCTTGTGGATTTGATTTTTTTAATCATCCTAGGGGCTTGGTTACAAACATGGTTGCGTAAATCTTCTCAGGCTTTTTTTAAATATGGCAATTTAGGAAAAGGTGGTTTTGCGTTTTATTCTTCCACGCGAGGTCCTGGGTTTGGGGCCACGCATGGTGCTGGATATGAACATCAAAATGCAGAATCCGATCTTCGTGATGTTACTCCTGGGACTCTAGCTCCTGGGTCACGAACTGATGATTTTCCTCATTAAATCTTTCGCCATAATATTTTTTAAACAGTGATTGAGCCAAGTAGGAGGCCTTCACTGTCCAGAATTGTTTGTTCACAGTGATGGCCGCGATGGAAATTTTATCCCTTCCATCAGATCCAAAGCCGACAAACCAATCGACTTTACCTGAGGGTTCTTCTCCGTGCAAAGAACCTGTTTTTCCGCCGACTTGAATGTCATTAAATTTTTTACTGCGAACAAAAGTGCGAAATGATTTTCTGGATGTGCCTTTATGAATGGTTTCTTCCATTAGGATTCGCACTTTTTCAGCGGCAGCAGCGGACATTGTGCGACTCATCGTTAATGGCTGAGATTGAAATAATTTTTCTCCTTTTTCTGTTTGAATGGATTCAACCACATAAGGAAGTTTCATCCATCCGTCATCAGCGATGGATCCAGCAATCATGGCTCCTTGAACGGGACTCATTTTTGTGCGGCGATTGTAACCCGATGCAACCTCGGCAAGTTCAAAGGTTTTTTCTTTGGGAACTTCCACATGACCCTGCTCGTAGGGAAGATCCGAGATAAATTTTTTATTAAAGCCAAAACGCAAAGCGTACTCTTCAAGATCTTGGGGTTGCATATATTCAAACGTCAGCCGTCCAAAGACAGTATTGATCGAACGGGCAAAGGCTTCGCGAAGACTCATTGTGCGTGTCCAGCGATTTTGTTTTTCTGACATGACATTCTTGCGATACAGAGTGTGATTGCCTCCGTTAAAGCGAATCGTTTGTTCTGGGTCCAAATTGTATTTATCCAAAGCGGCGGTTGCCGTCACAACTTTGAAAATGGATGCGGCAGGATAGCTGCCACGTAAGGCCATGCTTTCTTGGTAGTCATTATTTTTATCAAAGGAGGCAATGGCATAGATGCGACCCGATTGAGCATCCATGACAACAACCGCTGCATAATCAGGCTTGTAGATTTTTAAAAGTCTTTGAGCCTCTTCTTGAATTGCATCTAAAAATGTATATTGAATGCTGACTTTATGAGCAGATCCATCCCATTTGAGTGTTGATTGGGTAGGGAATTCGCTCTTTTGAAATTGAGGCCCAAGCTGCTGGGCAATCATCAAACGGGAATCATTCAGCTGCTTTTGTTGATACTGAGGAGAGTCATTTTGCTGACTTTTCCAAATTGAAAAGCCACCAACAATGCTGAATGACAAAACAACAAGGCTCAAAAAAATAATTTTGAGATAACGGCGTGGTCTTTTTGGATGAATTTTTTCAGGCTGATTTTTCACGCTGCGAATCTATCCTTTCAAAGCTGCAATTTATTGTTGTCTTTTACGGAAGATGTCCGCCATAGTACAACCATGATGAAGACGAGAGACCGTATCTTACTCACATCTGTCGAGCTGTTCAATAAAAACGGCGTTGTGGCTGTGACAACCAACCACATTGCGAAAGAGATGGGAATTAGTCCAGGCAATTTATATTTTCACTTCTCGAACAAAGAAGATATCGTGCGCCATCTTTTTAAGATCATGTGCGACAAAACCTATCAACTTTGGGACCAGCAGAAGGATGATCAAGGTCTTGCGGATCCCATTGATGTGATCGAGAAAAATTTTGAACTCTTTTGGGAATACCGATTTTTTCATCGTGAGATGTATTACTTGCGTCGAAAAGACGAAATCCTTTCCACAATGTGGAAAAAACATATTCATAAAATTATTAAATTGATGATTGTGATGTACCGTCGCTGGGTTCACGCAGGTTGGATGAAGGATATCAATTCCAAAGATGAATTGGATTTCATCGGGAATGTTTTATTGGCCACAGCCTCGAATTATCTACAAATTTTTGAAAGTCCCGATCGTCTACCTGTGAAACGTCATGTTGAAAAAGGAAAGAAGTACGTCGTGCGCCTTCTTGTTCACTACGCCACAGGACAGATGGAAGAAAAATTTCGTCAGTATATTCAGGCGAAGGACAGTCCTTCGTCGAATTGATTCACAGACCTTTGTCTTAATTTGAAACATAATTCGGAAGTTTTCTTTCGAAGATCTATTCTTTTGTTACAATAATCTGAAATACAAATGGTGCATTTTGCCATCGAAAAAATTATTTAAGAAATTTTAAGATTTTTTCTTGCAATTAAAATCTTCCATGTGTCTAAATACTGTAGTTCCAGATTGGCACTTGCCAAAGGAACACATCAGGAGGGGGGAATATGTCACAAATTTCAGAGAAGGTTGTGAAAGAGTGTCGACAAAAATTGATTCGAGCAAAAACGGATTTGCTGAATCAAGTGAAAGAAGTTCGCGCTGATTTAAACTCAGACGATCGCGGTGGAGACGAGGCTGATCAAACAGTGCGCGTCCTTGCAGAGGCGGAATTCCTGAATCGCCATGAGCGCATTCGCTATCAGCTGGTTGAAATTGAAAATGCCCTAGCTCGCATCGAAAATGGCACCTACGGAATTTGTGAAGAGACAGAGGAATTGATCGAAGAAGATCGTCTTTTGGCAATTCCTTGGACTCGTCTGAGCATCGAAGGTGCTGAAATTCGTGAGAGTGTGAACAAACGTTACGCTCGATAGAGTTTTATAGTTCCTATAAAAATGACATATTCTTAAAAAAGGTCTGCTTAAAAACAGACCTTTTTCTATCGCGAGTTGTTAAAGATTATTGATCCAGGTTGGAAAGAACTGTCCAGCCACACAACTTATAAAGAATACGTGCACCCACATTTCCGTCCCATTCACTTTCAGGTTGATCGCCGGATGAGACTTCATTCAAATCAAAGCCGATAATCTTTTTTCCTTTTTGATGAAGCATATGGAAAAGATAAAAGGCTTGATCCAGGCTTAAGCCTCCTGCAACAGGAGTGCCTGTGCTTGGGCAAAGAGCGGGATCTAATCCATCAATATCAAAAGAAATATAAACCTGATCTGGTAATTCAGAGACAATCTCTTCGCAAATGGAATGCCAGGATTCGCCTTGCATTAAGCGACGTTTGTTTTGCAAATCAAAAAATGTGCGAATCGTTTTTGGGTGATTTTGAATAAAGTCGAATTCCTCTTCGCAGAAATCCCGGATTCCCACTTGAACCAACTTCCGAGGTTTATGGCTGTCGGTCATCACATTGTACATGATGGAGGCATGGGACTGTGTAAATCCTTGATAGGCACAACGTAAATCCGCATGAGCATCAATATGTAAAATTCCAAACTGCCCCTGATATTTTTCGCTGAGGGCTTTGATCGCACCAAAAGGTGTTGAGTGATCTCCGCCAACAAGGCCGAGCATTTTTCCCTGAGACAAAATTGTCTTTGATTCCAAATAAACCCAATTCGTCATTTCTTCGCAGGCCTTGTTCACTTCTTGAACAAGCTTTTCTTGTTCATCGAAGTTTTCCATCATTTGGGTTTTCATGCGGATCACTTCTTGAGCCTTGGCTTTGAAGATTTGATTTTTATGAAGGAGTTTTTCAGAAATGGGCAACATGTAGTAACCCTTTTCATAAGCCTTGCCAGTTTCAAGATCGAACAAGTCGATTTGTTCGCTGGCTTGGCGAATAATCCGAGGACCATTGGCGGCGCCACGTCCATAAGACGTTGTAACCTCCCATGGAACAGGAAGAAGAGTCAGTTGAGCTTTTTCTTCGGTGACGGGGATTCCAAAAATTCCAAATTCAGATGAAATTGTAACACTGGGAGAATAATGGCTCATGGCTTTTTCCTTTGGGTAAATAGGGAGCTTTTTGGATTACAGAAAAGGGCAGATCTTCTCAAGGAAAAGAATAAATTTTGCATAGCAAAAACCCAGGTTAAGATCTTGATTATTCCCAGGGGATACCCCACTCTGACCATGGGCCATTTTTGTTGGATGGAAATCGACAGTGGCTTTTCCCGCATGCGGAATTTTACGTCCAAGGGGGGCACATCATGAAAACGCAAGCATCGTTCAGAACTCTTCCAGTTTTTCAAAAAATGATCATGGCATTCACTGTCTTTGCCGCAGGCCTCAGCTTAGCTGCTGTGGAACCAAATCCTTCCGCTCCTGTGGGTGGGAACTTTGTGATGAATCTTCAGGGAGAACCTCCAACTCTTCATCCGATCAATGCCGAAGATTTGTATTCTCGCAGGGTATGGGATTTTACGGTCGATAGCTTGGCGGCCAGAAATCCAAACACGGCAGAATTTGTACCCCGTGTGGCGGAAAGTTGGGAATGGTCCAAAGATAAGAAAAGCATCACTTTTCAGTTGAGAAAAGACGTTCAGTTTCATGATGGCAAACCACTGACAGCAGAAGATGTGAAATTTAGCTTCGATGCTATTTTTGATCCCGCTTATATGGCAGCTCATCTTCGTCCTTATTACGATAAAATTGAAAAAGTTGAAGTTCTGGATCCTTACAAAGTGAAAGTTGTCTTTAAAGAATTTTATTTTTTGAACTTTTCTTCTATTGCAACAATGAATCTGATCCCTAAGCATATCTACGGGGATGTGGAAGCATCTAAAAAAATGCTGAAAACGATCGTGTCTTGTGGTCCCTATAAATTGGATAAATTAGAACGTGGCCAACGTGTGGTTTTAAAAAGAAATCCTGATTGGTATGGAATTAAAACAGCACTGTGGAAAGATTATTATAAGTTTGACACCATCACGATGAAATTTGTGAAGGAAGATGCTGTGGCTATCGAAATGCTTCGTAAGGGAGATTTGGATTATGATGCCTTAACATCAGAACAATATTTTAAAAAGACAGAAGGCGCTCCTTTCGGAACAAAGGTTTTGAAGGTTCAATTCAACAATAAAGTCCCTCGTTCCTATGGATTTATTGGTTGGAATTTTAAGAAACCAATTTTTCAAGATCGTAAAGTCCGTCAGGCTTTGGCTTACCTGATGAATCGGGAAGAAATGAATAAAAAGTTTCGCAACGGAAACGGAATTCCTCTGAATGGTCCCGAATACTATCAAGCGGAAACGAACGATCATGATGTGAAGGCGATCCCTTTTGATCCCAAAAAAGCTCAAGCTTTATTTGCAGAAGCTGGATGGAAGGATACGGACAATAACGGCGTCCTTGATAAAATGATCGATGGAAAAAAAGTTGAAATGAGATTCACTTTGATCCATGCCAACAAGGACAGCGAAAAATATCACACTCTTTATAAAGAAGACTTGAAAAAAGCGGGTGTGGATATGGAAGTGAAGTTTGTGGAATGGAATTCTTTCACGAAGTCATTGGATGATCAAAACTTTGATGCTGTGGCCATGGGGTGGGCATCGACTTTGGATAGTGATTACAAACAAATCTGGCATTCCAGCAGTGCCGTGGCTGGTGGATCCAACTTTATCAGTTATAAAAATCCTGAAGCTGATAAGCTTATCGAACAAGCTCGTGTTGAACCTGATGATAAGAAGCGCGCAAGCATGCAAAAGAAAATTTTCCGTCTGATTGCAGAGGATGCTCCTTATGCATTTTTGTTTAATGATAAATCACTTTTTTATGCTGTGAATTCTAGAATTGGTCGTCCTGGGGATGCCTTTGAATATGAAGTTGGGATCAAGGGTTGGTGGATAAAACCTTAAAGCTTCTTTTTGTGGGCTCAGAATTGTAAGCGGAGGACAAACTTGTTTACATATTTAGTACGTCGTATTTTTTTAATGATCCCAACATTTTTTGGGATCACGTTGGTTTCGTTTTTTATTATCAATTTAGCTCCTGGATCGCCTGTGGAACAAAAGCTGCAGGCGATGCGTTTTTCGGGAGAACTTGGTGGCGCTGGCGGCGGGAATGCTCAAGGGGATATGTCGGCGAACCAAGAAGTGATCGATGCGCTGAAGAAGCAGTATGGTTTTGATAAGCCTGTTCATGTTCGCTACTGGATTTGGTTAAAAAACTTAAGTCGCTTGGACTTTGGGGATAGTTTTACTTATCAAGAACCAGTGATGGATGTGATTGCTAGCAAGTTTCCTGTCTCGTTGCAGTTTGGGATTGCCTCATTAATTTTTACGTATTTGATTTGCATCCCCCTGGGGATTCGCAAGGCCATTGTGGCGGGTAGCAGGTTTGATACTGTTTCCAGTATCGTTCTTTTCTTTATGTGGTCCGTGCCCACTTTGGTTCTTGGAATTTCATTGATTACTTTTTTTGCGGGTGGAAGTTATTTCAATTGGTTTCCTATCGGTCAGTTGCAGTCAGATGGGTTTGAATCCTTGACCTGGACTCAACGTCTTGTGGATCGAGCCCATCATTTTATTCTGCCATTGATTTGCTATATGCTGAGCGGATTTACAGAGCTAACAATGTTAACAAGAAATTCCATGCTGGATGTGATTAAACAGGATTATATTCGCACAGCACGAGCGAAGGGCTTATCGGAAAAGGCTGTTTATTTCAAACATGGTTTGCGAAACGCATTGATCCCTGTGGCGACGGGTTTTGGTGGTTTTTTTGGAGTCTTTCTGGCGGGTTCTTTGATTGTCGAAAGGCTTTTCCAGTTAGATGGTATTGGCCTTTTAAGTTACTCGTCCATTATGTCCCGAGACTACAATGTGATTATGGGGATTATTTTTCTGTCCAGTCTTGTACTTTTAATTGGTCGATTGTTCAGTGATTTTATTTACGTTTTGGTAGATCCAAGGATTGATTTCAAATGATTGAAAAATATTTCATTCGGCATGAACTCACTTTAAAAAGATATCGTCAGTTTAAAAAACGCAAAACTGCCATGATTTCATTTTGGGTTTTAGCATGCTTGTTGTTTTTTAGTGCGACGGCAGAGTTGTGGGCCAACAGCAAGCCCATACTGATGAAGTACCATGGGCGTTGGATGGCTCCTGTTTTTTTTGATTATCATCCGAAGGAATTTGGTCGCGAAGATATTTTTGTGATGGATTATCGTTCGCTAGAATTTAAGGATCCCGATTGGGCGATCTGGCCTGTTGTTCAGTGGAATCCTTTGGAAAGCAATTCCTTTGTTGAAAGTTATCCCTCGGCACCGACTCGTTTCAATATTATGGGGACGGATGATCGTGGCCGTGATGTGTTTGCTCGTCTGCTGTATGGATTCCGATATTCCATAGGTTTTGCTCTTGGAGTTTGGATTTTAACTTATATTGTCGGCACAATTCTTGGGGCGATTTCGGGTTATTGGGGTGGACGCATCGATATGATTCTGGGGCGTGTAGTGGAAGTGATCGAGATGACTCCGCGAACTCTTTTGCTGATTACAATGTTATCTATTTTTAGTCCTGGGATTTTGTTTTTGATTATTTTTAGTGCGATCTTTGATTGGTCTGGCATTTTTTATCAAATGAGAGCTCAGTTTTTACAGCTGCGTAAACGAGAATATGTGGATGCGGCCAAGGCCTTGGGGGCAAGTCATTGGAGAATCATTCGTCGCCATATTTTCCCCAATGCTTTGACTCCATTGGTGACATTTTCTCCATTCAATATTGCTGCGAATATTTCTTACTTAGCAATTTTGGATTACTTGGGCTTAGGTCTTCGAGCACCAACTCCAAGTTGGGGAGAATTGATCGAGCAGGGTCAAAAACATATTACCACTTCCGAGTGGCTTGTATGGTATCCATGTTTGTCTTTGCTGATTGCCATGGTGGCTTTGGTGAATATTGGTCTTGCTGTTCGTGATGCCTTTGATTCCAGATCTGCGGTGGAGGCAAAATAATCTTTTCAAATTCAGGGAGTGAAGATGAAAAAAGTTTTTTGGGTTTTAGCTGTTCTTCTTTCTGCAACTTATTTTTCCAGTTGCACTTGTCATAAAAAACAATCGATGGAAATGGATCAGGATGCTCAGAACGAATCTGGGGAAAGACGTCCTTCGCAATTTGAACCGAATGACTACCAAGCTCAACAGCCTGATCCTCAACATGCTCCCGACTATCAGGGGATTTCTGTCGAGCAAGTGATTTCATTTGATCTAAAAAAAGGAAGCGGTCCACAGCTTCAGTTGGCAGATCAAGTTCAGATGACCTATTCGCTTTGGGTGTATGATCCCAAACGTATTGGAAATAAAGGGCTGATGATTTTAGAAAATGAAACGATCCAAATCACTGTTGGAAAAAATCAAACTCTGGTGGGATTAGAGCAGGGAATTCAAGGCATGGCCCAGGGCGGGCAAAGAAGTTTAATTATTCCCATCAAAGATGCCTTTGGACCGAAGGGAAATTCGAAGGTTCCGCCTGGAGCAATCATCTTGGCTGAAGTGTCTGTTCTGAAAATTACAAAAGCTAAGTAACTGCCTGCTGTGGTCACCTATCACGCTTGACCTAGAAACTTAGCTTTCAGAAGGAATAACTTTCATTTTGCGCCAGATTTTTTGCACATCCTTTGGGAATAAAGTCCACCAATCCAGCTTGCCTTCTTTTTTCAATCGAAATTTGATTTGAACGAGCGCCCGACCTAAAGAAGCTTCCTCTTTATTTTGAGCATATTGTTTATCTGAAGCGGGCGTCCATCTTCCCAAGTTGCTTCGAGAAGCTTCCCTCACCCAAGCACTGATCTCTTGGATCCATTCCTGCTGTGTACGGCGTTTCTGATCAACAACGCC